>NZ_VAUV01000029.1 GCF_005780165.1 Phragmitibacter flavus
CCAAGAACCAAGAACCAAGAACCAAGAACCAAGAACCAAGAACCAAGAACCAAGAACCAAGAACCAAGAACCAAGAACCAAGAACCAAGAACCAAGAACCAAGAACCAAGAACCAAGAACCAAGAACTCCATGAACCCCCTCCTCCGCTTCATAATCCTCCTCCTGCTCCCCCTCCCCCTACCCGCCACCGCCGCCCAAATCACCGTCCACAACCCCACCGAACTGCGCACCGCACTCACCACCCTCAAACCCGGCACCCACCTCAAAATCGCCCCCGGCGAATACCCCGGCGGCCATCATCTCAAAAACCTCCAAAACCTCACCATCGAAGCCCTCGATCCCCAAAACCCACCCCTCTTCAAGGACGGCAACACCGCCTGGCAATTCTCCCGCTGCGAAAACCTCACCCTTCGCCACCTGCACATCTCCGGACAAAAACTCAACGGCATCAATCTCGACGACGGCGGCCATCTCGACAAACCCGTCTCCGGCATCACCCTCGAACACCTTAAAATCAGCAACATCGGCCCACAAGGCAACCGCGACGCCATCAAATGCTCCGGCCTAACCAAACTCACCATCCGCCACTGCCACTTCAACGGATGGGGCGGCTCCGCCATCGACTTCGTCGGCTGCCATGACTCGCTCATCACCCACTGCCACTTTGAAGGCAAAGACGGCTACAGCGCCCACACCGGCATCCAGCTCAAAGGCGGCACCTCCGACATCACCATCGAACACAACCAATTCATCAACGGCGGCCAGCGCCCCATCAACGCCGGCGGCTCCACTGGCCTCGCCTACTTCCGGCCCCAAGGTGCCAAATACGAAGCCAAAAGCCTCATCATCCGCCACAACACCATCCAGGGCAGCCCCTGCGCCATCGCCTTCGTCGGTGTCGACGGTGCCCAATTCCACCACAACACCATCCTCTTCCCCACCCAGTGGCTGTTCCGCATCCTCCAGGAAACCACCGAACCCAACTTTGCCCCCTGCCGCAACGTCATCATCAAAAACAACCACTTCGTCTACCACCGCGCCAGCCTCCGCAGCGATATCAACATCGGCAGCGGCACCCAACCCGAAACCTTCCAGTTCGATGGCAACACCTGGATCGCCGAAGACCAGCCCCAAGCTTCTCAACCCAAACTTCCCACCCAAGAAAAAAACGCCACCTACGGGATCGACCCACGAAAAACCCCACGAAAGTAACTCCCAAAATCCTTGTCAATCCCATCCACTTCTGTCCTGCTACTCACAACCCGCCACCCGCCCGCCGCACTCCCCATGAAAAAAACATCCTCATTCTTCGCCGTCACTCTCACCCTCCTCGTCGGCCTAGCTCCCCTCACCCAACCCCACGCCCACGCCTTCGAACTCGTCATCGGCACCCCAAAAACCGAACCCGTCGTCACCCCCTTCTGCATCGACTTCGACGCCGCAGGCAACCTCTACGGCGTGGAGTTTGAAAACGGCCACCGCGTCTTCAAACTCGACCCCAGCGGCAACACCCTCACCTTCCTCGGCGGCCAAAAAGGCATCATCGCCCCCAAAGACGACAACGGCAAAGGCGACGGCGGACCCATCGCCGACGCGCTCTTCAGCGGCATGCACGACCTCGCCGTCACCAAGGCCGGCCAGGTCTACCTCGCCGACAGTTGGGTTGGCCGACTCCGTCACTACAACCCCACCACCGGCATCGTCACCACCGCCGCCGGCACCGGCAAAAAAGGCAACAGCGGCGACAACGGTCCTGCCACCCAAGCCGACATCAACCAGCTCTTCGCCTGCGCCCTCAGCCCCGACGAAACCAAACTCTATCTCGTCGACATCAGCAGCCTCCGCGTCCGCTACCTCGACCTCACCACCAACATCATCCACGCCTTCGCCGGCACCGGCAAAAAAGGCCAGCCCCAGGATGGCACCAAAGCCGTCGACCAACCCCTCATGAACCCTCGCGCCGTCGCCGTCGATCCCAACAACGGCACCGTCTACATCGTCGACCGCGACAACCACTCCCTCCTCCGCGTCACCCCCGACGGCATCATCACCACCGTCGTCAACGCCTCCGGCAAAAAAGGCGCCAGCGGCGACAACGGACCCGCCATCGACGCCACCCTCAACGGTCCCAAACACGCCATCGTCGACCACCAAGGCCGCGTCATCATTGCCGACGCCGAAAACCACACCATTCGCCGTTACGACCCCAAAACCGGCAACATCGAACTCCTCGCCGGCACCCCCAACCAAAAAGGCACCCTCCTTGAGAAAGACAAAGTCCAGCTCAACCGCCCCCACGGCCTCCGCCTCACCCGCGACGGCCAAACCCTCTACATCGTCGACAGCTACAACCACCGCATCCTTCGAACCGACTACAAATAGGAAACAAGATTCATCAAACCACAGATGGACACAGATAAACACAGATCAAAGCCATCGCCAAATCTGAGCTCATCTGTGTTCATCTGTGTCCATTTGCTTCGCTACGCTCACCCCTACGGGGCAGCCTGCGGCTGGCTGTCTCACTACGCTCGGCGGTGGTCAAAAAAAATCACACCGCTTCCTGTCCATTTCTCTCGCTACGCTCACCCCTACAGTGCAGCCCAATACGCTCGGCCGGGGTTAAAAAAATTCGTGTCCATTCGTGTCCATTCGTGGTTTTTCTTCCTCCTCCTCCTCTCTCCCCTCCAAGCCGCCGAGCCCCCCTTCGTCAAAGCCATCGACATCCGCTCGATGACCCCCACTGAAGCCGACCAAAACCGCGAGGTCCAGTTACGCGGCACCGTCATCTTCTCCGATGCCAACAACGCCGTTTTTCTCCAGGACGAAACCGCCGGCACCCTCTTCTGGCTCGAAAAAAACCAGCCCGCCCCCGCCCCCGGCGACGTCGTCGAAGTTCGCGGCACCACCCGCTACGGCCTCTACGTCCCCGGCATCGAAGAAACCACCTACCGCATCCTCAATCGCGGCGAAATGCCCGCCCCCATCGAAGCCACTTACGAAGACCTCCTCTCCGGCCGCTACCACTACCAATGGGTCAGCATTCAAGGGATCGTCCGCTCCATCCACACCGCCGTCACGACCGACATCAACCCCACCACGCTTCCCTCCAACGCCACCGCCAACGCCGCCAAACAACGCACCACCATGCGCGTCGCCATGGGCTCCCGCATTGTCGAAATCCGCCTCAACGACCCCCCTCCCAATTCCGACGAACTCATCGACAGCACCGTGCACATCACCGGCCTCGCCTCCGGTGCCATCAACGACCGCCGCCAGCTTCTCCAACCCTACCTTTGGCCCCACGACAGCAACGCCATCAAAATTCTCGAACCCGCACCCGATCCCACCCAGCTCCCCACCCTTCCTGCCACCGACCTCCTCACTTTCCGCCCCACCGGTCGCAGCACCGGCCACCGCGTCCGCATGTCCGGCACCATCCTCGCCGCCTTTCCCGACGGACGCCTCTTCCTCCGCGACGACACCGCCTCCTTCGCCGTCAACCTCGCCACCACTACCACCACCGACCCTCTCCATCCCGGCGAAAACATCGAAATCCTCGGCTTCCCCGAAATGGAACGCTTCAGCGCCGCCCTCGCCGACGCCCAACTCATCACCCGCACCCCCGGTCCCCCACCCCAGCCCATTCCCACCACCATCCGCGAACTCATGCGCGGCACCTACGACAACGACCTCATCACCCTCACCGCCGAAGTCACCGAAACTTATCAAAGCGAAAACGGCCCCATCCTCATTCTTCACACCAACGAACGCTCCCTGCGCGCCCAGCTTCCCCCCAACCACCCCATTCCCGCGCCACACAGCCGCATCCAGATCACCGGCATCTGCCTCGTCGAAAGCAGCAAACCCATCGCCTATCAGTCCCAACCCCAAACCCTCAGCCTCCACCCCCGCAACGCCGCCGACATCCTCATCCTCCAAACCCCCTCGGGGTGGCCCCAACCCCGCCTCACCATCGCCCTGATCGCCTTTGCCATTGCCACCCTCCTCGCCGCCCTGTGGATCCTCCTCCTGCGTCGTCAGGTCGAAAACCAAACCGCCGCCCTGCGCGACCGCATCGAGCACCAGGCCATGCTTGAAGAACGCCACCGCATCGCCCGCGAATTCCACGACACCCTCGAACAAGACCTCACCGGCCTCTCCCTCCAGCTCGGCGCCGCCGCCAGCGTCCCCACCGACCGCACCCCCACCCTCCTAGCGACGGCCCGCCACCTCGTCACCCGCATCCAGACCGAAACCCGCAACCTCCTCACCGACCTCCGCACTCCGCCGGACCAAGCCCTCCCTCTCGCCACCATCCTCCAAAACCTCGCCGAATCCCGCACCACCGAAAACGGCCCCACCATCGAAGTCCACACCGACGAAAACCTCCCCACCCTTCCTCCCCGCACCCTCCATCACCTGCGCATGATCGCCCAGGAATCATTGGCAAACGCCCTGCGCCACGCCAACGCCACCCTCATTCAAATCCACCTCACCAATCAGTCCGAGCCCGACCACCTCCTCCTCACCATCCGCGACAACGGAAAAGGTTTCGACCCCTCAGAAACCTGGGAAAAACCCGGCCACTACGGCTGCATGGGCATCCGCGAACGCGCCCGCAAACTCAACGCCACCGTCGAATGGCACAGCCAGCCCACCAAAGGCACCACCCTCGAACTCAAACTCCCTCGCAGCTAAAAAATCTTAGCCTTTATCCCTTATCCTTTATCCTTTCTTATGATCTCCATCATGCTCGTCGACGACCACTTCGTCGTTCGCAACGGCCTCGCCACCTCCCTCGAAATCGAGCCCGACCTCAAAGTCATCGCCACCAGCGATACCGGCGAAAACGCCGCCACCCTCTACCAGCAGCACCGCCCCACCGTTGTCCTCATGGACATGCAACTCCCCGGCATCAACGGCGCCGAAGCCACCGCCCTCATCCGCGATCTCGATCCCGACGCCCGCATCCTCATCTTCTCCACCTTCGCCCGCGACGAAGAAATCGTCGCCGCCCTCGACTCCGGTGCCTCCGGCTACCTGCAAAAAACCGCCACCCGCGAAGAACTCATCACCGCCCTGCGCCTCGTCGCCAGCGGCAATCGCTACCTCCCCTCCGACCTCGCCCAGCGCCTCACCCATCTACAAACCGGACCCACCATCACCCCCCGCGAACGCGAAATCATCGCCCTCGTCGCCCAAGGCTCCGCCAACAAAGAAATCGGAGCCCAACTCGGCATCTCTGAAGACACCGTCAAACAACACGTCAGCCGCATCCTCCAAAAACTCGGTGTCAAAGACCGCGCCCAAGCCACCGCCGAAGCCATCCGCCGCGGCATCGTCAAACTCGACTAATCATTCGTAGCAAGCAGCCGACGTGAGGAGGCTCTAACCATCCGCCCCACGCCCCACAAAAACCCACACCTCCGCACCCACCAAAATGCGCCTCCTCACTCTCTTCCTCATTTTCGCGGCCACCTCCTCCCTCCCCGCCCAATCCCCATCCCCATCCCCCTCCCTCACCGACCAAGGTTGGTTCCCCTTCACCATCTCCGCCTTCGACGACAAAACCCCCGCCGACCTCGACCTCTCCCACCTCAACCACACCCCTGCCGGCAAACACGGCTTCATCAAACCCAACGGCGAAACCCTCACCGACAACACCGGCAAACCCTGGCGCTATTTCGGCACCAACCTCACCGCCGACGCCTGCTTCCCCTCCAACGAAGAAGCCACCCAATTCGCCGCCCACCTCGCCAAAATCGGCATCAACCTCGTCCGCTTTCACTTCATGGACGAAAACTGGAGCGGCACCCAACTCATCCATCAAGACAACCAACCCGGCCTCCAACCCGAACCCCTCGCCCGACTCGACTTCTTCTTCGCCGAACTCAAAAAACGCGGCATCTACTCCAACTTCAACCTCCACGTCGGACGCCAATACCCCGACCAGCCTCCAGGTGCCCCCGACAAATCCAAAGGCATCGACAACATCTACCCACCCTACGTCGAAGCCCTCAAACAATACGCCCGCGACCTTCTCACCCACGTCAACCCCCACACCGGCCTCGCCTATCAAGACGACCCCGCCATCGCCATCGTCGAGGTGAACAACGAAAACACCCTCATGATGAACACCTGGTGGCCCGCCAAAATCACCGGCCCCATCCACGACAACATCGCCCAACAATGGACCGACTGGCTCCACAAAGCCCACAAAAACGACCTCAGCCTGCTCCGCGAAAAATGGGGCGTCCAACCCGCCACCCCCGCCCCCAACCTCGTCGAAAACGGCACCTTCCAACACAACGCCAGCGGCTGGTATCTCGACCAGCAAGGCGGCGCCGTCTCCACCCTCAGCCCCTCCTCCGAAGCCGACGCCATCCGCCTCACCGTCACCAAACCCGGCAGCGAAGAGTGGCACAACCAGCTCATCCGCAGCGTCCCCATCCAATCCGGCAAAACGTACCGCCTCACCTTTCGCGCCCGCTCCGACATCCCCAAAAAAATCTACACCAACACCCAGCAATCCGCCGCCCCCTTCGCCATGACCGGACTCTGGAAAGAACTCGCCCTCACTCCCGACTGGCAAACCTTCGAACTCCTCTTCACCGCCAAAGACGTCATCCCCGACAAAACCAACCTCATCTTCGGCCCCAACGGCCACACCGGCTGGATCGAACTCTCCGACATCCACCTCGCCGAACACAACGACGCCTACCTCCCCCCCACCACCACCTTCGAAACCGGCATCCCCCTCCCCACCGAAAACGCCAACGAACACGTCCGCTACGACTACTACCAGTTCCTCGCCGAAACCGAACTCAACTACGCCAAGGAAATGCACCGCTTCCTCAAGGAAGATCTCAATATCAAATGCCTCGTCACCCACTCCCACATCTTCTTCGGTGCCCTTTTCGGAGTCAGACGCGAAGCCCTCGTTAGCGACGTCGTCCACGCCAACGCTTACTGGCATCACCCCAATTTCCCCAAAGGCGACTGGAGCGACAAAGACTGGGAAATCAATCAGGAAACCCTTTCCCAAGACCCCACCGGCGGCATCCTTTCCGAACTCGCCGTTCAACGCCCGGTAGGAAAACCCTTCGCCATCACCGAATGGGACATTCCCGCCCCCATCGACACCCTCGCCGAAGGACTCCCCCTCCTTGCCGCCTTCGCCAACTTCCAAGGCTGGAGCGGACTCACCCTCTACACCTTCGCCCACAGCCGCGAAGACCTCCAAGCCCAGCACTACCACAGCTTCTTCAACTACCAGGGCCACCCCGCCAAACGCGCCGGCATCCCTTTCGCTGCTTTGCTCTTTCGCAATGGATCAGTCGATTTTGGACATGGCCGCACCACAATTCAAATACCCACCACCGCTCTCATTCTCGATATTGTCAAACACAACGGCAGCATCTGGTCCAATTGGCGCCGCTTCTACGAGAGGATGGGGCTTGATGGTTCACTCGCCTTGAAATCTCCGACAGCACTTGCCTTTAGTGAAATTCCCTTCACATCGCCCGACCTGCTCCGCCGTTTCATCACCCCCTCTCCCCAATCGTATTCCACCACCCCCATCACCTGGGGCAACAACGAGTCCAAAGTCGCCACCGTCATCAACGACCACGTCCTCTTCGCCACCGGCAACCTCCCTGGCAAAACCCACACCCTCGGCCCCATCCAGCTCAACGTCGCCCCAATGCCATCCGAGCCTGAACCCAATATTCCCCCCTTCGCCATCTTCGGCCTCATCCCCCTCGACGGCCAACCCATCGCCACCTCAAAAAAACTCCTCGGCCTCGCCCTCAGCCGCTCCGAAAACCAAAACATGCAATGGCGCACCGACCGCAAAACCGTCTCCAACCAATGGGGCTACGGCCCCTCCCTCGTCCTCGGTTACGAAGCCAAGGTCACGCTCCCCGGCAACGAATCCAACTGGACCATCCGCCCCCTCGACCCCACTGGCACCGCCCAAGCCCCCATCGCCCAAAACACCGACACCTGGCCCATCTCCCCCTCCCACAAAACCGTCTGGTGGCTCCTCGAACGCTAAAAAAGTAGAAGGCTCGTCCCGAGCCTTTCAACTCCAAGCCAAGGCTCGGGACGAGCCTTCTACCTTCCCCCCACGAAAGTGCGCATCATTTTAGTCTGGGCGAACCCAGCGGTTTGTAGTTCAATGAACTTCATCACGCCATGTTGAGCAAAGCATCCTACCTCCTCCCGCTCATCGCCTGCCAGATCCTGCTGGCCGGGTCCCTCAACGCCGCCACCATGCTCATTGACTTCGGCCTTGGCTCCCTCAGCGACACCACCGGAAAAGGCCCCACCACCGGACTCGCGCAAACCTGGAACAACTACACCGACACCTCCGGTGCCACCAACCTTGCTCTCGTCGACACCTCCAATCTCAGCACCGCCATTATTCTCTCCACCAGCGGCAGCTTCAACGTTCTCAACGAAGCCGCCAACCCCATCGGTGCCCCCTATCCCAACATCGCAGCAGGCGACGCCTTCTTCAACAACCCCGCCCGAACCCTCACCTTCTCCGGACTCGACCCCCTTCTCACCTACAACATCACCGTTTACGGATACGCGAATCGCTCCGATTCCCGACTTACCAACGTCAACATCAACGGCGTCATCCAATCCTACGAACCCTCCAACACCTCCACCGGCAACCTCGACGGCGGCTTCGTCACCTTCACCGGCCTCGTCCCCAACGCCTCCAACCAAATTGCCCTCACCCTCACCACCTCCACCGGCAACTACATCCTCAACGTCATTGAGCTCACCTCCGTCCCCGAACCCTCCCGCGCGCTGCTCCTCACCACCGGCCTGCTTCTCAGCTTCCGCCGCCATCGCCACCGACCCAGGCAGTAACACGAACTCGCAAACCTGCCTCAACCACCCATCGATGAACCCGCTCCACCTCCTTCCTGCGGCCCTGATCACCCTGGTCCTGCTCAGCAGCACCCAGGCCGCCACGGTCGCCCACTGGCGATTTGAAGGCGACACCACCACCTGGCTTCAAGACTCCAGCAGCAACGCGCATCACCTTTCAAATACCAACAGCACCTCCACCCAGCTTCTCCTGCCCGCCACGGGCGATGGCTCCTCCTTCGCCAATCCCATCCCCCAGTCCGGACTTCCCAACCTGTCCGCCACTTCTTTCACCGGTTCCGGATCGGGCATCATGGCCACCGCCGGCAGTTCCTCCTGGACCTCAAACACCTTCACCATTGAGGCCATGGTCAACATCAGCAACACCACTGGCCTGAAAACCATCGTCGGCCACCTCTCCCAAACCCTCGGACGCAGCTGGTTGCTCGGGATCCAAAACAACCAGCTCTCCATCCTGCTCGGCGATGGTGCCAGCGCCACGGAAACCTATCACACCCCCTCATCCCCCAACTTCACCCTCGCCCTCGACAAGGACTACTACGTCGCCGTCGCCGTCAATCTCAATGCCGTCAACGCCTCTGAACGCCTCACCTTCTACATTCAGAACCTCACCGACGACGGCCCCCTCATTTCCACCCTCTTCACTTCCCTCTTCACCTCCCTCGAAGGATCAACCGACGGCCTCGCCATTGGCTCCACGGGCCACGCCTCCTCGCGATTCACCGGCCTCATCGACGAAGTCCGCTTCTCCAACACCACGCTCTCCGCCAGCCAGCTCCTCGTCCCCGAACCCTCCCGCGCCCTCCTCCTCAGCCTGGGTGCCGCCCTTTTCATCACCAATCGCCGCCGCAATCTCAGTCCTTAGCCTTTATCCTTTATCCTTTATCCTTTTAAAGCCCCCCACGAAAGTGAGCCCCACGAGCCTCGTCAAACCGTCGCGAACCTGCGTCAATGACTGGTGATGAACCCGGTCCACCTTCTGCCTGCGGCTCTAATTAGCCTGATTCTCCTCAGTTCCGCCCAAGCCGCCACGGTGGCCCACTGGCGTTTCGAAGGTGACAGCAGCACTTGGCTTCTGGACTCCAGCGGCAATGGCAATCACCTCACCAACGGCGGCAACGGAACTTCTTACGTCCTCCCCACCAGTGGTGCAGGCTCTGCATTTTCCGATCCCATTCCTCAAACCGGCACCCCCAACCTCAGAGCCCTCAGCTTCATCGGCGGCGGCACCGGCCTGCTCCGTGCACCAGACAGTCCCGCTTGGACCACCCCGACCTTCACCATTGAGGCCCAAATCAATCTGAACGCGGTCGGCGCCCTTCAATCCATCGCCGGCCACTTTTCAGGTGCCTCCGACCCCCTCACCCGCGCCCTGCTCTTTCATGTCAATAGCAGCAACAATCTGAGCGTCATCATCAACAACAACACCTTCTCCTCGACCTTGAATCTCAGCGCTGGAACCGACTATTTCGTGGCTCTTGCCGTCGATCTGACCGCCCCGGAATCCCAGCGCCTCACCTTCTATCTTCAAGATCTGACCAACGGCGGAACCCTCCAGCAAAGCGTCCGATCAGCCAACGTCACCTCCGTCAACAACACCACCGCCGACTTCTCCATCGGCAGCACCGGCAATCCCAGTTCCCCCTTCAACGGCCTCATCGACGAAGTCCGCTTCTCCAACAGCACTCTCACCGCCAATCAACTCCTCATCGCCCCCGAACCCTCCCGCTCCCTCTTCCTCTGCCTGGGCCTCGGCCTCGTCTTCACCCATCGCCGCCGCAACTCACTAAAGTGAGATGGTCGCCTCGCGCAAAACATGAGAATATCCACGTTCTTATCTCTGCCATGCGTCTCCTCACCGTCCTCTTCCTAACCCTCGCGGCCCCGCTTCTTTCTGCCAGCGAACCCGCACCCGTCGCCTCTTGGAATTTCGACGACACCAGCAAAGACACCCCCGGCACCTGGCTTAACCCCAAAAAGCCCGCCGCCACCACCACCGGTCCCCGCTCCCCCCGCTACGCCAACTTCCCCGAGAAAAACACCGCCCTCACCTTCCCCGGCAAAGGCACCGACACCTCCCTCATCATCAAAGACAACGGCCCCGACGGCCCCCAGAGCCTCCAGTTCAAAAAAGGCGACCCCATCACCCTCGAAGCCTGGATCAAACCCAGCCCCCAACTCAACGGCGAAGCCTACATCATCGCCAAAGGGCGCCACTCCCAAAAAGGCTTCCACTCCATGAACCAAAACTACGGCCTGCGCGTCAAAAACGGCGACAAAGGCGTCCGCATCGGCTTCATCTTCTCCAGCCACGACGGCAACAACAAAAATCCCCAGTGGCACGTCTGGTGGAGCGACGACAAAGCTTACGAAGCCTCCTCCGCCTGGCACCACATCGCCATCACCTACACCTTCGGCGTCGCCGACAGCCTCAAAGGTTACATCGACGGCAAACTCACCACCGGCACCTGGACCTTTGCCGGTCCCACCGACCGCGCCCCCGTCACCGACACCGACGACCTCAAAATCGGCACCGCCCTCGAAGGCAAACCCGGCAACTCCTACAACGGCGACCTCGACGCCGTCGCCATCCAACGCGCCATCATCCCTCCCGCCGACATCCAAGCCCGTTACGCCTTCACCCCCGCCCCGCCCCCGGTTGTCGACACCGACCTCATCCCCGGCAAAGTCCTTGTCCAGATCGCCGAAGAAAATGTCCCCGCCTCCCGTGCCTGGCCCGAAGACAACCCCACCGTCGCCACCACCTACACCGAAGACGTCTTCGGCTTTTTCGAAATCCCCCACAAATACATCTCCACCGGCATCCGCGCCGACCGCTCCCCCGCCCTCGTCCGCGCCACCGCCAAGGTCGACCTCCCCGCTGGCAAACATCGCCTCCTCCTCCGCGCCCGAGGCGGTGCCCGACTCTACATCGACGGCCAGCAAACCCTCACCACCCCGTTTCCCAAAGGCGACACCGGTGGCCACGGCGTCGTAGCCGACCAAGACACCTACCTCAACCTCGGACCCGACTTCCGCTTCGCCCCTCCCGGCAACCGCGAATCCACCATCACCTTCGAATCCAAAGGCGGCCAGCACCTCGTCCTCCTCGAAACCATCATCGGCTCCTCCGGACAACGCCCCGAACTCGGCGAAACCGTCATCGCCATCTCCCCCGAAGGCTCCCAACACTGGCACCTCCTCAGCCCCGGCGACCGCCGCGTCCCCTATACCGACGCCGGTTGGGCCGCTTATGAAGCCGAACGCCGCCCGCGCATCGAAGCCATGAACACCGCCGAACGCAACCGCGTCCGTGCCCAACAAAATCCCTACTGGGAAAAACGCCGCGCCGCCGCCGCTGCCTGGCTCGCCTCCACCAAAGATCAGCAACCCGCCGTTCCCGCCCTGCCTTCCGGCTACACCGCCAACAACCCCATCGACCACTTCATCGCCGCCCGCATCGCCGACGTCGCCCTTGCCTACCAGGCCATCCCCAGCGGTGGCGTCGACTTCCATCGCGAAGTTCAGCCCATCCTCGAAACCAAATGTTTCTCCTGCCATCAAGGCGGAAAAGTCAAAGGCGGACTCTGGCTCGACAGCCTCAAAGGCCTCCTCACTGGCGGCGACGAAGAAGGACCCGCCATCATCAAAGGCAAACCCGCCGACAGCCCCCTCATCCACCGCATCACCACCGACGACGACAACCTCATCATGCCTCCCAAAGGCGACCGCCTCACCGCCGATGAAGTCGCCATCCTCGAAAAATGGATCGCCCAAGGTGCCTCCTGGCCCGAATTCAAAGTCGCCAACCTCAAACCCACCGACCTCAGCACCGACCTTCACTTCCTCCGCCGCGTCACCCTCGACACCACCGGCGTCGTCCCCAGCGAAGCCGAAGTCAACGCCTTCCTCGCCGACACCTCCAAAGACAAACGCGCCAAGGTCATCGACCGCCTCCTCGCCGACCCGCGCTGGGCCGACCACTGGGTCAGCTACTGGCAGGACGTCCTCGCCGAGAACCCCAACATCATCAACCCCACCCTCAACAACACCGGTCCCTTCCGCTGGTGGATCTACGAATCCCTTCTCGACAACAAACCCATCGACCTCTTCGCCACCGAGTTGATCCGCCTCGAAGGCTCCAACCGTTACGGCGGCCCCAACGGCTTCGGCACCGCCACCCAAAACGACGCCCCCATGGCCGAAAAAGGTGCCATCGTCGCCTCCGCCTTCCTCGGTGTCGAAATGAAATGCGCCCGCTGCCACGACGCCCCCGCCCACATTTCCCTCCAAAAAGACCTCTTCCAGCTCGCCGCCATGCTCAGCCAGGAAAGCGTCAAAGTCCCCACCACCAGCAGCGTCCCCATGGACAAATTGCATGAAGGCGGCCGCAAACCGCTCATCAAAGTCACCCTCGCCCCCGGCTCCATTGTCGAACCCGACTGGCCATTCACCCGCTACGCCGACCCCAAAATCGCCGACCAACTCGTTGCCGAACCCGACAACACCCGCGACCGCCTCGCCGCCCTCGTCACCGCTCCTCAAAACGAACGTTTTGCCCAAGTCATCGTCAACCGACTCTGGCAGCGCCTGATGGGACGCGGCCTCGTCGACAACGTCGCCGACTGGGAAAAAGGCGGCCCCACCCATCCCGAACTGCTCACCTGGCTCGCCCGCGACTTCGTCCGCAACGGCTACGACCTCAAGTCCACCGCCCGACTCATCCTCAACACCCACGCCTACCAGCGCGCCACCGACCCCACCCTCAACACCCCCAGCCCCCTCCACATCGCCCCCGCGCCCCGCCGGCTCAACGCCGAACAAATCGTCGACTCCCTCTTCGCCGCCACCGGCAAACCCTTCAACGTGGAAGAAGTCAGCCTCGACCTCGACGGCAACCGCTCCGACAAAAACTCCATCACATTAGGAAAGCCCAACCGTTCCTGGATGCTTGCCAGCACCTCCAACGAACGCGACCGCCCCAGCCTCACCCTTCCACGACTCCAGGCCGTCGCCACCGTCCTCGAAGCCTTCGGCTGGCGCGGCGCAAGGCAGGACCCCATCAGCATCCGCGACAGCGCCCCCAACACCCTGCAACCCGCCATCCTTTCCAACGGCACCATGGGTTACTGGCTCACCACCCTCAGCGACGACCACGGCATCACCCAGCTCGCCCTGGAAGACCAGCCTCTCGACAAATTCATCAACCGTCTCTACCTCCGTCTTCTCACCCGCGAACCCACCGCCCAGGAACTCGCCTCCACCCGCGACCTCCTCCAGCCCGGCTACGACAAACGCAGCATGGTTCCAGTCGCCAAAACCAAAGAAACCGTGACCAGCACCGGCGAACGTAAACGCCCCTACTACTTCACCTGGTCCAACCATCTCGACGGCATCGCCAACACCCTTGGTGTCGAAGCCGAAGAACGCGCCCGCCAAGGCGATCCTCCTACCGAAAAACTCAACGCCGAATGGCGTCAGCGCCTCGAAGACCTCCTCTGGAGCCTCCTCAACCGCCCCGAGTGGCTCTTCAGCTCATAGCCGACCGTGACACAGGCTTGCAGCCTGTAGGTGTGGCAGGCATTTTGCCTGCCCGGGTCGGGAGCTTCAGCGCGGAGCCTTCACTCAGGCCTCCATCTTGTCCCTCCCAGCAGGCGTCCTTCCCTGCGATCTCCCGTTCCCCGTCCGCCCCGATCCCCCATTTGACAACCCCCATCCCGCCCCCGAAACTCCCCCATGACCGCGACCGTTGAAACCCTCCTTCAACAGGCCCTCACCCTGTCCTATGATGAACGCGCCCTCCTGGCCGACCAGCTCTGGGAAAGCCTCCATCCCGACCCACCGCTCAGCGACGAACTCAAAACCACCCTCGATCGTCGCTGGGAAGAAATCGAAAATGGCACCGTGAAGTGCGAAGACGCTTTTGTTGCCTTGGATCGTTTGGAGAAAGAGCTGCATGAAAGACTTGGAGCAGCATCCTGAACTCCACCCCACGATAGATAAAATCAAGCCATGTCATGTCCTGTAGGGACATCTCATAGCAGCCCGGCACAGTGTGCCGGGTATCCGATCGCACAACCCCGCGTCCTGTCAGGACGCCTCATGCACCCGTCGCATCTCAAACTCCAACATCACCCCCCCTGCGAAAGACCATCTCGACATCCATCGTAGCCTTCTGTTACACCTTAACGATGTTTGCCATGATGAAGAAACTCTTCCGCTTCCTCCCCGCAGCCCTTTGCCTGCCTCTCCTCCCCCTCCTCCTCAGTGCCGCCCCCGCCACCCCCAACCCCGGCCTCAAATACTACTATCCCGTCCCTGCTGCTGATCCCGCGCTCACCATCGAAGCCGATATCTGCGTCTACGGCGGAACCCCAGGCGGAGTCGCCGCCGCCGTCCAATCCGCCCGCATGGGCAAAAAGGCAGTCCTCATCGTCTTCCGCCGCCACGTCGGCGGCATGACCTCCGGCGGACTCACCGCCACCGACATCGGCAACCGCAAAGCCATCGGCGGATTCGCCAACGAAGTCTACGCCCACATAGGCAAAACCTCCGGCTTCAAACCCTCCCAGGCCGAAGATGCCTTCATCCACTTCCTCCAACAAGCCGGCGTCACCGTCTACTACGAACACCGCCTCAAAGACGTCATCAAAGAGGGCAACCGCATCACCACCCTCACCTTCGAAAATGGCAACAGCGCCAAAGCCAAAATGTTCGTCGACGCCACTTATGAAGGCGACCTCTTCGCCAAAGCCGGCGTCTCCTTCCACGTTGGTCGCGAAGCCAACGCCACCTACAACGAAACCATCAACGGCATCCAGTTCCGCAACGCCCACAACTTCAATATTCCCGTCGACCCCTACCACACCCCCGGCGCCCCCAACAGCGGACTCCTTCCCACCATCTCCTCCGCCGACCCCGGCAAACCCGGCGAAGGCGACACAAAAATTCAGGCCTACAATTTCCGCTTCAACCTCTCCAACGCCGGAACCCGCATCCCCTTCCCCAAACCCGAAGGCTACGATCGCAACCGCTACCTCGTCTACCTCCGCTACGCGCAGGCCAGCACCACCAAACCCATCATCCCCTTCCAACTCCACAACGGCGACTGCAACAACACCGGCGGCTTCTCCACCGACCACATCGGCGCCAACTACGCCTGGCCAGAAGGCGACTACACCACCCGCGAAAAAATCTTCCAGGACCACGTCAACTACCAGCAAGGCCTCGCCTGGTTCGCCGCCCACGACCCTGAAGTCCCCGACAACATCCGCGCCCTCGTCAACCAATACGGACTCCTCAACGGTGAATTCCCCGAAACCAACGGCTGGCCCCACGAACTTTATGTCCGCGAAGGCCGACGCATGATCTCCGACTACGTCATGACCGAACACGAGTGCACCAGCCAGAAAATCCCCGAAGACCCCATCGGCCTCGCCGCCTACACCATGGACTCCCACAACTGCCAGCGGGTTGTCATCGACGGCAAAATCCGCAACGAAGGCGACGTCCAGGTCCGCGTCCCCCAACCCTACTCCATCAGCTACCGCAGCATCATCCCCAAAGAAGCCGAATGCTCCAACCTCCTCGTCAGCGTTTGCCTCTCCTCCAGCCACATCGCCTACGGCTCCATCCGCATGGAGCCCGTCTTCATGATCCTCGGCCAGTCCGCCGCCACTGCCGCCAGCATGGCCATTGACGAAAATACTTCCGTCCAAAAAGTCGCCTATCCCCAACTTAAAAAACGCCTTCTCGCCGACAGCCAAATCCTCACTTGGGAAGGCGGCCCCACCCGCACCGTCATCGCCGACACCATCCCCAAAGGCATCGAAGTCAACTACACCCAGGCCAGCAAAACCGGCGACTGGATCGAATCCGCCTCGGGCAACTACCTCCACGACAACGACGAAGCCAAAGGCACCAAAACCATCACCTTCACCCCCGACCTGCCCGCCGACGGCAACTACGACATCTACCTCCGCTGGCTCAAACACGGCAACCGCGCCACCAACGTCCCCATCGAACTCCAATACCCCAACGACAGCAGATCCCTCACCATCAACCAACGCACCCAGGGCGGCTGGATTAAAATCACCAACGGCACCTTCAAAGCCGGCAAACAAACCACCCTCACCATCACCACCAAAGACACCAATGGCCACGTCGTCGCCGATGCCATCCGCTTCGTCCCGGTGCAGTGAAGCCCCATTCACAACCTTCACCAGAAACCCCCTCCCCATTTGCCGAGCCAAAAGATGCTGACACCATCTTCCACATGCTCTACTCTCTCAGCATGAAGACTTTACCGCAGCCACTTCGAATCGCAGTGCAAATGCTTTTCGTCGGCGTATTCTGCCCATCCCTTCCCGCAGCCACCCTCATCTACTACAACAGCGCGACCAGCGGCAATTCCGTGACCAATCTCGGAACTCTCGGAGCTGCGGGCAACGGCACCATCACCACCGCCGGCACAGGTTCCGTCACCACTGTCGCCACCGGCGGCCCTTCAGGTGCCGGCGACGCTTTTCTCAACCTCAGCAGCACCACCTTGAATGGTGGCTGGGTCACCGCGCCTGCCAACCTGCTGCCGAATTTTCGCAACAACAACTGGTCCGTCAGTGGCTTCTTCAACCGTCCGGCCAACACCAACTCCAGCGACGTCATCCTCCACTTCGGCAGCGGCGACACCTTCGGCAGCGAAAACGAGCTCTACCTCTACGGCCAGTCAGGCAACAACAACGTCCGGCTCGAACATTTCCCCGGCAATGGGCTCGGAAGCCTCCAGTCCAGCCTCGCCCTGAACACCTGGCACAGCTATGCCATCACCTTCACCGCCTCCGGACTCAATGACGGAACCGGCACCCTTGCCCTCTATCTCAACGGCAACGCCGTGGGGTCCAGCAGCAACTTCAACCTCAGCACCGGCGGCAGTGGTGACGGGGGTGTTGCCCAAACCCTGCAAATCGGCGGCATCGGCTATGCCTCCAACAGTGGCAGTGCCGACCGCGCCCTCACCGGAGGCATCGATGAATTCGCGGTTTACGATCTCGTCCTCAACAGCACCGAAGTCGCCGCCCTGCACAACCGCACCATCACCCCCCTCGACGTCATTCCAGAACCCAGCCGCGTCCTGCTGATCCTGGTTGCCGCCATGGGATGGTTGTCCATCCGTCGTCGTTAAAGCCTCGCAAGCTTTTACCCTTCATCCCTTCGCCATGAATCGCCGCCAATTCATCCACACCACCGCCATCGCCAGCCTGGCCAGTTCCCTCGCCGCCATCCCCGCCGTCGCGCAAGGCAAACGCAAACCCCGCATCCTCCTGCGCAACGGCTGGCAAAGCATCAACATCGGCGACATCGCCCATTACCTCGGCATGATGGAGCTCATCAAAGCCCACGGCATCGACGCCGACGTCCGCTTCTGGTCCAGCAACATGGAGAACGGTGCCGACACCCTCTTCCAAAAAGAATTTCCCGAAGTCCCCTTCTTCCTCAACGACAAGGAAAAAATCGCCACCGCTTTCGAAGAATGCGACTTCCTCCTTCACGGCTCCGGCTCCGGCTTCGTCGCTTATAAAGACACCATGCGCTGGCACAAAGAAACCGGCAAACCGTTTGGCATCATCGGCATCTCACTCACCACCATCAACGACGACGTCATCAACACCCTTAAACAGGCCGATTTCGTTTATTTCCGCGACGGCGTGTCCGCCCAAAAAGCCCTCGACCTCGGCGTCCCATCCCCACCCCATATGGGCTGGGGACCCGACACCGCCTTCGGTGTCGTCAAACTTCGCGACGACGAAAAAGCCCTCGCCTTCATGAAGGAAAACAACCTCGAAGAAGGCAAATTCCTCTGCTGCATCCCCCGCTACCGCTGGACCCCGTTCTGGCTCGTCAAAAAAGGCCGCCCCTTCGAACAATTCAAACAAGACCGCAACGACGAAAAGAAAGAAGCCGACCACGCCCCCTATCGCGAAGCCATCATCCAGGTCACCCGCCAGACCGACATGAAAGTTCTCATCACTTGCGAGGACCAAACCCAAATCCCCCTCGGCAAGGAAATGATCTACGACCCCCTTCCCGACGACGTGAAAAAGAAAGTCGTCTGGCGCGATAACTACTGGCTCACCGACGAAGCCCTCAGCGTCTACGTCCGCAGCGCCGGTCTCTTCGGCAATGAAATGCACAGCCCCATCATGTGCATCGCCAACGGCATCCCCGCCACCGTCGGTCGCTGGGACGAACAAACCAACAAAGGGTTTATGTGGCGTGACATCGGCCTCGATGAATGGCTCTTCACCATGGACGATGAAGCCCGTGTCGCCAAAATCCCCGAGACCATCCTTGCCATCGCCAAAGATCCCGCCGCCGCCAAAGCCAAAGCACTCAAAGCCCGCGACATCGTCCTGGAGAAGCAAAAAGAGCAGTTCGACAATCTCAAAAAATCTCTCACCACCCTCGCCCTCAAGTAAGTTCAATTCCTTCGTTCGAAGATTTATGTCTCAAGCTACTACATCGATCTTTGAACCAACCTTCCGTTTTTGGACAACGCCCTTTTTTGTTTTTACCTGGCTGATTTTGGCAAACTCCAGCCTTCCCGCCCAACGGACCGAATCGGAAAGACTGTTCCAACAACTGAGTGCGGCGGAACGGGCTGGAGACTATCCAAAAATCATTACCCTCGCCACCCGCGCCATTCGCCTAGCTCCAGACGAATATCGATTTTATGCCATGCGGGCCTCCGCCCACATTGTTTGCCTGGAATTTGAAGCTGCAGAGCGGGACATCGCCAGCGCCATTCGATTGAATCCCAATGCCGTTCATCCCTACCTTTTCCGCGGGATCATTCTTGTCACAAAGGGACAGCTCGCTCAGGCAGAAAAGGCGTTTGACCAGGCGATACGCTTGGATCCCAACATTGGTGAAAGCTACCGTCAGCGCGCCAAAATTCATTATCAATTAGGAAATCCCTCGAAAGCCGCCAAGGACTTTTCCATCGCAATTAACCTGGAACCCTCAGAGATGGGCAGCTACTACAACCGCGGCAAAGCTTACTACGACCTTCATCGATTTGACAAAGCCATCAGCGACTTCACGGTAGTCATTAAATCCAATCCAAGCGATCACGAAGCCCTCAGTTTGCGTGCCGAATCATTTTGCGCCAACAAGAACTTCGCTGCCGCCCTGAGTGATGCGGATAGTGTGCTCGATAAACATCCGAACTTCTACATCGCCAGGCTCACCCGGGCAAAAGTCTACGCTCAAATGGAGGAGCACGAGAAGGCCATCGCTGACGCAGCGGAAGTAATCCTCCTGGCACCCGAAAAACATCCGTTCCGAGCCATGGCTCTCGGCCTGCAAGGCGAGTGCTTGGCCTTGCTCGGACAATACGACAAAGCACTCGAAAGTTTCGCCGCAGCCCTGACCATTCCACCAAAATTGCCCGTATACCTTGATCAACGCGGCCAGTTGTTGATGAAACTCGGCCGATTTCAAGAGGCGCTTAGCGACTATGAAGACCTTTACAAGCTAACACCAAAAAGTAAGCCTACCCTTGCCAGAAGAGGCGAATGTTACACCTGCACTGGCCAATACGAAAAAGCGTTGGTCGACTTCAACCAGCTGATCAGCATGGACACCTCCCGCCCTGAGGGATGGGCTAGCCGCGGCTCCGTGCATCATCACGCAGGCAACTGGAAAAACGCCCGAGAAGACGCCCTAAAATCAATTTCTCTAGACCCCACGTTTCCACACGGCTACCGCCTCTTGGCGCTAAGTCACCTCGTTCACCCTCAGCCCGGCGAAGACGCACCCACCCAAGCTCTCGAATTCGCCACCAAAGCGTGTGAACTCTCCGAATGGAAGGAATACGTTTGCCTCGACACCCTCGCCGCCGCCTACGCCGCCAACGGCGATTACATCACCGCCCAAAAATGGATCAAGGAATACCAAAAACTCAATCCCCTGTCACCCCTGCATCACAAGCCTTCGAGCAGGAAATCACCCGCAAAGCCGCTGAACAAGAAAAGCAGCAAGCCACGTCTCGCTAACCGTCTCCCAACAAAAATCCCCACCAAGATCGCTCTTGATGGGGACTCAAATAGAATCGATCTCGCGGCCTAGAACAACAACGGAATGATCAAAATCGCGACGATGTTCACCACCTTGATCATCGGGTTGATCGCAGGACCGCTGGTATCCTTGTAAGGATCGCCCACCGTATCTCCGGTCACCGCTGCCTTGTGGGCCTCGCTGCCTTTGCCGCCGTGGTTGCCTTCTTCAATATACTTCTTCGCGTTGTCCCATGCGCCACCGGCACTGGTCATGCTAAGTCCGAGGAAAAGACCGGTAACAATTGTTCCCATCAAAACGCCACCCAAAGCTTTGTAGCCCAGGAAAGGAATGAGTCCGACGATTAATACAATCGCCACTGGCAGCAACGCTGGAAGAATCATTTCACGCAACGCAGCTTTCGTCACGATATCCACGCAAGTCGCATACTCCGGGGTGTCCGTGCCCTTCAAGATGCCAGGCTTTAAACTGATCTGACGACGCACTTCCTGAACCACCGCACCGGCGGTGTTGCCCACGGCATTCATGCTCATCGCGGCAAACAGGAAGGGAATCAGTCCACCCAAGAACAGACCAATGATCACATACGGATCCTTCAAAGAAAAGTCGACCGTTGCCGTAGCTGCCAGAACTCCGGTCGCATGCAAATGTTTGTCCAGTTCCAGATAATAACTGCCAAACAACACCAACGCTGCCACTCCGGCTGAAGCGATCGCATAACCTTTGGTCACCGCTTTCATGGTGTTGCCCACTGCATCCAAACCATCAGTTACTTCACGCACTTCTTTCGGCAGTTCACTCATCACCGCAATACCACCTGCGTTGTCCGTGATCGGACCAAACGCATCCAGACTTACAATGATCCCCGCCATGGAAAGCATGCTCATCACCGCAATGGCAATGCCATAAAGTCCGGCCAGCATGTAACCTCCAGCAATCGACGCGCAGATCAGAATCACCGGCAATGCCGTCGCGTAGTTACCAATCGCAATCCCCGCAATGATGTTGGTCGCATGACCCGTTTCTGAAGCTTTGGCGATTTTGCGCACCGGACCATATTCCGTCGCGGTGTAGTAGTTGGTGATCAACACCACGGCCCAGGTCAGCACCAAACCAATGATCGCGGTGCCATACAAAGCCGTCGGTGTGAATGGCAAACCTTCCACATTGCTGAACAACGCCTGCGTCACCGGCCATGCCAGCACCGCCGTCACCACCGCCGAAATTCCCACACCTTGCATCAACAACGCGGTCGCACCGCCATTGCGGAGGTTCACCCACAAAATCCCCAGCACCGCACCCACGATGGAAATGCCGCCAATCAGGAACGGATACACCAAGGCACCCGCAAAGGTAGGCAGGCTCAAATGGGCAATCAACAAGGCCCCAATCAAAGTCACCGCATACGTCTCAAAAACATCTGCCGCCATACCCGCGCAGTCACCCACGTTGTCGCCCACGTTGTCAGCAATGGTCGCCGGGTTGCGTGGGTCATCTTCGTCCAGACCAATCTCATTCTTGCCCACCAAGTCAGCACCCACATCGGCTGCTTTGGTATAAATGCCACCGCCGAGACGGGCAAACACACTGATCAACGAAGCCCCAAGCGCCAGGCCCACCAGCGCATCAATCGCTGCCCCCACATGTCCACCTGCCGACATCACCAAATAAAACACCGCCACCGAAACCAAGGCCAAACCCACCACCAGCAAACCCGTCACCGCACCGCCATTAAATGCCACACGCAACGCGGGCAAGGCTCCAATCGTCGCCGCCTGGGTTGTGCGCACGTTCGCCACCACCGCGACGCGCATGCCGATGTAACCGGCAATCATCGAACAAACCGCACCAATGACAAATCCCACCGGCACCGCCAGCGACTGCTTCCACACATACAGCAAAATGGTGATGATGACTGCAATCACACTCACCGTGCGCACCTGTCGGCTCAAATACGCCTTCGCGCCTTCCTGAATCGCCCCGGCCACTTTCCTCATCAGCTCATTGCCCGGCGACGACGCCATGATTTTTTTGATGAGCACCACGGCATAAAGCAGCCCGATGACGCCTAGCACGATGGAAATGACAATACCGTAGTTGTTGAGGAATAACATGCGAATGAGGGGAACGTTGCGAAACACTGGCCTTTTACCGCGATCGATGAACCGGGAAAAAGAGGCGCGAGTTTAGCGAGCTTCCCGCAATGGGCAATGAGGAATTTTTTCGAAAGAAGATTCAATCTCCCTTCCTTCACTTCCCTGCTTTGGAGAAATAGCCCTTTTGTTTGGCCGAAATGGGCAGCCCCACATGTTCCATCACCTTCATCATGTCCTCCCAGACGAGGCGCTTTTCGCGCATCCCGCCGCCATCTTCCTGCTCTCGACGCAACAAATAGGACGGATGATAGGTCACCAGCACCGGAATGCCCCGAAACTCCTGCATTGAACTCCGCAAACTGCCCACCTTGCCTTCGATCCCAAGTCCCGTCGCCGCCGTTGCGCCCAGCGCCACGATGATTTTTGGCTGAACGATTGCAATCTCCTCCACCACAAACGGCAGACAAGCTTCCATCTCCGCCGCCGTCGGAGCGCGATTTTTGCTCCCCTGCATCCTTCCGTCATCGATCTTCGGTCGATACTTGCAGATGTTCGAAATGTAAACTTCACCACGCCTCAGCCCCATCGCCTGAATGATTTTCGTCAACAATTGACCCGCCGGACCCACAAACGGCTCACTTTGCTTCTCCTCCTCAGCCCCCGGTGCCTCCCCGATGAACATGATCTCCGCATCCTCGCTCCCCGTCGCAAACACCATCACCTCACGCAAGGTTCCCAACTCGTGCACACGACCATTCGCCCCCTCCTGTGCCGCCCGCTCCGCCAGTCGATCCAGCCCTGCACGCTTTGATTCCGCCCCAGTCTCCACCTTTCCGGCCCTGGGAGCCGTGTGCAAAGTCACCGCCGGCTCAGCCACCTTTGCAACCGCCACCACCTTCTTCGGCCCCCCTTTCAACCCCTGCAAAGCTTCCCCGGAAATCTTCACATGCGTCACCCCTCTGGCACGCTGCTGTTCCAGATAAGTTTGCAAAAGCTCCCGTGCCGCATCCATTCCCCGCGCCATAACCTCGATCCCCATGCTTCGCAAGTGCCGATGCCTCGCCATTCCCCGCCCGTCAGATTAAAGTTGACGCCGCCCCCGATGTCCGCCAAAATCCCTGTTTTATTCGGAGAGATTAAATAATTTCACCATGCGGAACCTTCTTCTATTCGGCCTTGCCTGCCTCGCCCTCAGCTCCGTCTCCTGCGCCAGCAAGACGGCCATGACCAAACCCATCAAGAAGATCGACAACGTCCGCACCACCGCTTACACCCACACCGAAAGCGACCACATTCAATACGGCATCAAAACCGCCGACGGTGGCACCCTCAAATATGGCAACCTGCGCAGCGCCGCCGCCGACTGGTCCGTCTACCCCGTCGGCACCGTCTTCAAGGTCGAAGGCGAACCCTACCTTTACGAAGTCGACGACTACGGCTCGGCCCTTGTCGGCACCAACACGGTTGACCTTTACAAGCCGACCAAAACCGCCATGAACCAGCACGGCGTCAAACACGTCAACATCAAGGTCATGCGCTGGGGCTCCTACCAACGCAGCCTAGCCATCATGAAGCCGCGCACCAAACACCCCCACGTCCGGCAAATGGTCAGCCGTATCGAGCGCGACTCCTGAGTGATTCAATCGCGACACCAGTGACCAAATCGCAACGCGCCCGGCATTTGCAACAGCGGCTCGCCCTGCTTTATCCCGAGACCCCGGTTCCGCTCGATCACAAAGATCCCTACACCCTGCTCGTGGCGGTTCTGCTCTCCGCCCAGTGCACCGACATCCGCGTCAACCTGATCACCCCGAAGCTCTTTGCCGCTGCCGACAATCCCCTCGACATGAGCAAACTCGAAGTGGCGCAAATCGAAGCCATCGTGCGGCCCTGCGGCCTCGGTCCACAAAAAGCCCGCGCCATTCGCGAACTCTCCCGCATGCTGGTCGAGCAACACCAGGGAAACGTTCCCGCCGACCTCGAAGAACTGGAAAAACTCCCCGGTGTCGGACACAAAACTGCTCAAGTCGTCATGGCCCAGGCATTTGGCGTCCCGAGTTTTCCGGTCGATACCCATATCCATCGGCTGGCCAAACGCTGGCGACTCAGCAATGGCAAATCCGTCATCCAAACCGAGCGCGACTTGAAACGTCTTTTTCCCAGAGAAGCCTGGAACCAACTTCATCTCCAGATCATCTTTTACGGACGCGAATACTGCACCGCACGCGGTTGCGACGGCACCCGCTGCCCCCTCTGTCAGGAGGTCGCCCGTGTCAGTCCAACTTCTTCCCGCTCCGCCGCTTCCGCCCCCTCTGTCACCTGATTTGCCCTTCGAAACGACCGCATTAGCTGGTCTTCATTTTTCTATTCCTTTTTGTTGCTGCCACGCCCTGCCTCGCCTAATTCAACCTGGACCATCAACCAAGCACTCCCGCCCTTTCCCGCATGAGACCTGCAACGACCACCCGCGCTATGAAGCCGATCCTACCGCTCATCATGGGCTGCGCCCTTCTTGCCACCTCCCTTCAGGCCCAACAACCTGATGCTTTGCTCGACAGCCTGACCAGCAACATCAACATCGAAGGCCTCGAAACCAAATTCGATCCCGCCACCGGCATTGCCACCGCCACTGGCGACGTCCACATCGTTTACGAAGACCTTGAAATCCGTGCCGGTCGTGCTGACTACAACGCCACCACGGGCGACATCATGGCCAAGGAAAACGTCACCCTCGTCAAAAAAGGCGAAGTGTTCCGCGGTCAAAACATCACCTACAACATCAAAACCGAAGAACTCTCTGCCAACAACATCCGCAGCTACATCGAGCCCATCTTCTACGATACCGAAAGTTTCGAAACCAACACCGGCGAACTCACCCGCATTGACGGCACCAGCTCCTTTTTCACCACCCACGACTCGGCCACCCCGATGTTCAAGGTGAAAGCCAAAAGCATCACCATCTACCCCGAAGACAAGGTGGTCATGCGCAACGTCAAAGTCTACGCCGGCGATGTCCCCGTCCTTTGGCTGCCCATCTTCAGCCAGCCGCTTGACGACGAACTCGGCTATTTCTTCCAACCCGGTTACACCTCCCAGTGGGGCGCTTTCCTTCTCAATCAATACGGCGTCATGCATGGCGACCACACCCTCGCGAAATATCAGGTCGACCTGCGCAGCGAACGCGGCGTCGCCCTCGGAGTTGATCTCTACTCCGAAAAATGGCGCGACAATCCGAACATCGGCCAACTCAAGCTCTACTACGGCTACGACCTCAACCCCGACCAGGGCATCAATGACTCCGTGCGTTCCCTGGATCGTGTTGATGAAAATCGCTACCGCGTCGCCTTCCAACACCGCATCTACATCCCAGGCCCGGAAGAAAGCACCTGGTATCTCGACTTTGACCTCACCAAGCTCAGCGATGAGTTCATGCTGGAAGACTTCTTCCTCAACGACTCCCGCACCGACCCCCAGCCTGACAACAACATCAAGCTCGTCAATCGCAGCGACACCTACACCGCCACGTTGCTGGGCCGCTTTCAGCTCAACGACTTCTACCGTTCCGACGAGCGTCTGCCTGAACTCGCCGTCGATTTCACCCGCAGCCGCCTTTTCAATACTTCGGTCTTCTACCAGGGCGAAACTTCCCTTGGCATGTATGCCGATCGCCTTGGCGATCTGACTCGTGACGCCATCCGCGGCAACATTGATGCCCAGGAAGCCTACATCAAACAAGCCTTTGATTCCGACGGCACCCTGCTCACCGGTGAAGGCATCCCCACCCGGCCCAGAATGCGCCGCACCTTCAACGCCAACGAAATCTCCCGCGATGCCGTCAACGCCGCCGCCGAAGAGGCCTCCAGTGCCACCACCACCATTTCTCGCGATGCCATCGAGGCCGAGCTCGACATCCTGCGCGCCGAGCTGAACGAATCCGAATACTTCCGCGCCCACAGCTATCATGAGTTCCTCTACCCGATGAGCTTTGGCGAAGGCAACTGGATCAACTTCGTTCCCCGCCTCGGCGGCGGAGCCACCTACTACAACGACATCCAGGGCGGATACGCCGATGGTGGCAGCGACACCAAACCGATCTTCCATGTCGGCTTCGATTTCTCCCTGAAGTTCAGCAAGGTCTGGGATGACTACAAAAACCGCACCCTCGGCATCGACGGCCTGCGTCACATCGTCCAGCCCTACCTCAATTACTCGTTCGTGGAAGCCGACGAGATTGAAAACCTGCGCTCCATCGACCGCCTCACCCCAAGCACCCGCCCGCGTCCGCTCGACCTCCCCCAGTTCACTGCCATTGATGACATCCGTTCCTGGAACATCGCACGGGTCGGCGTTCGCAACCTCCTTCAGACCCGTCGCGAAAACTCTCCCGGCAACTATGGCACCTTCAACTATGCCGGACTCAACACCTACGTTGACCTGTTCATGGAAGACCCTGAGTTTGACCGCGACATCTCCAACCTCTACAACGACCTGTTCTGGAATCCTCTTCCTTGGCTTTCCTTCAACATCAACAGCCAGTTGCCGATTGGTGACAGCGAATTCAACTTCACCGAACTGAACTCCTACGTCACCTGGTTGCCCACCCGCAACTTCTCTTGGTCCATCGGTCATCAACTGCTCACCGACAACCCCTTGTTCATCGACAGCAGCCTGATCACCTCCCGCGTCTATGCGCGCCTCACCGACAACTGGGGTTTCTCCATGAACCACATCTACGAGATGGATGACAGCACGCTGGAATACCAGAGCTACAGCATCCACCGCGACCTTGCCGCCTGGAAAATGGCCGTTGGGGGCCTCATCCGCGAAAGCCGCACCGGCGATCCTGAAGTGGGCGTCATCGTCTCCTTCACGCTGAAAGAGTTCCCGCAGCTCAGCATTCCCCTCGACCTCGATCCGAACCCCACCGGTCGCGGCGGCAGAGAATAGTATCTTTCAAACATACAAACCTCCCTTGTTTTCAAAACCGGCAATCCCCATCAGGATGCCGGTTTTGTTTTTCCATCCCCCACACCTCACTTCCCCCATCAAACCACTTGAGACCCCGGCCAGCCCAACCTAGCCTGCCGCACCCTCATTTTATCTTCTTCTTCGACATTCTCTCATGAAACTTACCATCATTGGTTCTGGATATGTAGGACTCACCACCGGCGCCTGCTTTGCCGAAGCGGGCCACCATGTCATGTGCGTTGACAACGATCCCCGCAAAATCCAGACCCTGCTCGACGGCAACATTCCCATCTACGAGCCCGGCCTCGCCACTCTCGTAAAGAAAAACGTTGTCTCCAAACGCCTCCAGTTCACCACCAGCACCGAAGACGGCGTCAACTACGGCGAAGTCATTTTTATCGCCGTCCCCACCCCTCCCCAACCCGACGGCAGCGTCGACCTCAGCTACATCGAAAAAGTCGCCCGCGAAATCGCTGTCTGCCTCGACAGCTATCGCGTGATCGTCGACAAAAGCACCGTTCCCGTCAAAACCGGTGAACGCGTCAGCCAGACCATCCGCCGCTATGCCAAAGCCGGTGTCGAATTCGATGTCGTCTCCAACCCCGAATTCCTCCGTGAAGGCAGCGCCGTGGACGACCTCATGCACCCCGATCGCATCGTCATCGGAGGCAACAGCGACCGAGCTCTCGCCGTCATGCAAAAGGTTTACGAGCCCTTCGTCGCCCCCGTTCTTGTCACCGACATCAACAGCGCCGAGCTCATCAAACACGCCGCCAACAGCTTCCTCGCCCTCAAAATTTCCTACATCAACGCCCTCTCCGAAATCTGCGAGATCAGCGGTGCCGATGTCGAAAAGGTCGCCGAAGGCATCGGCATGGACAAACGCATTGGTCGCAGCTTCCTCAACGCTGGCCTCGGTTACGGCGGTTCCTGTTTTCCCAAAGACATCTCCGCCTTCATCGCCATCGCCGAACAACTTGGCGCGCCCTTGAATCTCCTGAAGGAAGTGGAAAAGATCAACGCCCATCAGCTGAACCGCTTCCTGCAGGGCATCCGCGAAGCCCTCTGGGTCCTCAAAGACAAAAAGCTCGCCGTCTGGGGCATCAGCTTCAAACCCAACACCGATGACGTTCGCAGCAGTGTCGCCGTCAATCTTATCGAAGCCCTGGTCGCAGAAGGTGCCAAAGTCACCGCCTTTGATCCAAAAGGCATGGAGAAGTTTAAGGAGCTGCCATTGGCTGGGAAAGTCACTCTTACCGAAAGCGCCCTCGAAGCAGCCCGCGACGCCGAAGCCCTCATCGTGGCCACCGAATGGCCCGAATTCGCCACCGTCGACCTCGCCGAGCTCCGTGATGTCATGCGCACCCCCTTGATTTTCGACGGACGCAACCTCCTCGATCCTGAGGCCGCCGCCAGCCATGGCTTCCAATACCGTGGCATCGGTCGCGGCACCCTGCCCGGTCTGGTGTAAACAAAAAGGAAAAGGGACCGCGAAGTTTCACTTCGCTTTCGCTTTCGCTTCAAGCGGTTTTGCCGACTCCAAGACCGTCTCTTCCGCCTAAGCAGATTAGCCCCTCGCAGCTCCCGCCCTTCCGCCGCCTTGGCAGCAAAACAAAAAACCGCTCGCGCCAAATGATTGACGCGGACGGCTTTTGAAAGGTTATCTTCTGACGACTACCTGCGATCAAAAGACAAAACGCAAACCTGCACGAACCAGACCGAAGTCGCTGTCGCCACGCTCCACAAAGGTGTAGCGGGCATCGCTAAAGATCCCGAAGTTGGGGCTGAAGCGATACTCCATGCCGACACCGGCGTGCGCGATGAAAAGCACATCGTCCGAATCGCGCGCGTCATCGTCATCTTCCAAACGGTCGCGAGCGTCAGAGAAGTCGTCGGAGTCGAGGTCATCCGCATTGAACGTCACTCCGGCTCCACCGAAACCATAAAAAGCAAAGCCCGATTCGCCGATCGGAGCACGCAGGAACAGGTTCACCGAAGCCGTGCCAAGGATGTCTCCATCCGTGTCGAAGAGAGAACCTTCAGCACCAATCCCGAACCAACGAGAGAAGAAGTAGTTGAATCCAATCCCGCCACCAGCGGTATCATCATCGAGCAACTCTGTGTTGCCTGAACTGGTGATGCCGTAAGCACCAAAGGCATCAATCTGGAGCTCACCCGCGCGGTAGAGCGAAGGTTGGGTCTCAGCAATCGTTTGCACCTGTTGATAAGTGGATTCACCAGCGAACCCTGCGGAGGCAGTGGCGGCAAGCAATGAGAATGCGAGCAATGTTTTTTTCATAGGTTGTTTTTGTGTGTGGGTGTTTGGAGGCTTGATTGCGGAGGTAATCGAAAACGACCATCCATCAGGTTGTAAAAACCCGAGCATTAAGGAGAAATCATGCGGCGAGGCGGTTGATTGAAACCTCAGCCAAATTCTCTCGATTCATCCGGGCCGCCCTGCCCGCTGGTCATCCCGGCAACGGGACCTCATTCATCGCGCACCCAAAAGCCCGACGCGGCTGCCGCCGAACCAATTACCAGCCTTTGCGTTTCCTTACCTTCCCGACAAACTGGTCTTAAACTCGCTCACAGCGTCGTTACCACCTGCGCCGCCCCTTCGACAATCTCCACCTTGAACCCCTTCACCACGCCAGCTGCCCGTCCAATGAGGATGCTCACCGCCGTTTTGCCCGCAGGCAGATCCAACGTCACCGTCTCACCCACTTCTGGCAGAACCTTGTCGCCATAAGTCATCGTCACCCCTTTGCTGTGCGTCAGCTTCAAAGTCACCTTGCCGGCCGCAGCCATCTCCAGATCGCATTGCAAAATCGCGCTCGGATACCAGGGGTGCATCTTCACCTCTGAGATCTCCTGCAACGGCACATCGCCGTTCACCATGCCAAGCCGCAAATCCCACGGATATCCACGACTGCGATCCGACAAAGTAAACAATCCCACGTGACGCACATGATCGATGTCGGCTGGCGACATCGCCCCCATTGTCCGCCAGGTGCGGATAAAACGGTTCGGCGGCGTTTTGTAATTCCCCTCCTTGCCCAGTTCGGCCAGGAACCGCACCAGATCAATGAACTCATCTTCGCGCAAATTGGCCGTCAGTCCCGGAGGCATCATCGACACCGGACTGATGGTATTCTGCGCAATCTCCGACTTCGCCACTTTGTGCAGGTTGTTGCCCGCATCGCGAATCTGCAACTCATCGCCGCTGTCCTGCGCAATCGCTCCCGCATAAACCTGTCCGCTCTTGGTCGTCACCATTGTCATGTGGTAACCTTCCTTGATCTTCGCCGTCGGATTCAACAATGACTCAATGATGTAGTCCACCGGCGCACTCGCCCCCAGCGAAACCATGTCCGGACCAATCATGCCGCCGCTCCCGCCGATCGCATGACAGCTGATGCACAACAACTCCTGCTTCCGGTAGACCAATTCGCCACGAACCGGATCCCCGCTCTGCGCCACTTTCTTGACCATCGCCCCCATCTCCTCGGCAGACAATGGACGATCCATCTTGCGCACGCCACCCGCATTGCGCAGCGGCTCCTCCAGCGCGGCACCAAGTCCACGCGTGTTCGCCAGTCGAATCCCTTCAATGGCGGCCGGTTCGGGGATTTTCTTCCCATCCAGCGCCTTCACCAGCAAGCCGGGAAGCGTTTTGTTTTTCAAAAATGCCTCGAACACCGGCTGAGCTGCTTCGCCGGTCTCCGCCGTGGCCAGATACCCAACCGCCTGTTTCGCCGCCAGATCCGGCGCGATGTTCGTCAATCCATGAATCGCCAGCACCCGCGTCTCCGCCGCTTCGCCTTCGCTGCTCAACTTCACAAACAAATCCCGCGTTCCAGCACCGCCCAGTGAGGTCAACCCCCGGACCGACGCCGCCCTCACCACCGCGCTGCTTTCCTTGTTGCTCACCAACTCGGTAAGCCGACCGCGCAACGCCTCGATCTTCCACGCTCCTGCCAACTCCGCCGCACGAGTGGCGCGATCCACATCACCGGAGTCCAGCAACGGCAGCAACACCGCTTCACTTGCCGTGGTCGGCCTCGCCCCGCGCTGACCCGCCTTCAACAGCGCATCCAAAATCCCTACCCGACGCGCGGCAAGTTCCGGCTTCAAAACCAAAGCCAGCAACTGACCCAACTGCTTCGGCGTCGCCAATGTGCCCGCCATATCCAACAGCGCCGCGCTGTCATCCGCTCCCAGTTTGTTCGCTGCAAAACCATCCAACAAAGGCTGCAATGCTTCCGCCTTGCCAGTCGCCTTCAGCGCATAAACCAGGTGCTTCGGATTGTCATCCATCTTGAGCTTGCCCTTCAAGAACGCCGGCAGCCAGATCTCCGACTGCTCCCGGCAGATCAACTCCAAAAGAAAATCAAGATTGTCGTCCATCGGCTGGTCCAACGCCCGCAACGCCACCGGCACCGCCTCCGCCTGACTGTAAAAATACAAGCAGCCCAAAGCCCACAAACGCACCTGCGGATGTTCATCCTTCACCGCCACCTCCAGCAGCTTCAAAGCTTCCTTGTTCTGCGCCAACCGTTGCGACAAAATCCGCAACCCCGCTGCCCGAATGTGATGATCCTTCGACTCAAGCAGTTTCGCCACCAGCTTGGGATCATGATGGTTGATCGTCTCCAACGCCCACACCGCCTGCAACATCTTCTCGCCAATGCCAGCGTCACTCGTCATGCTCTTCTCAAGCGCCGCCACCACCTCAGCCTTGTCCCGACTGCGCAACGTCTGCGATGCAAACTGACGGTTCCAGCGACGTTCGCTCGACACCTGTTGGTCCACCAATTCCTGCGTGCTCAACTTCGCAAAATCCGGACTCTTCGTCAAAGGCCGACCCTTCGCCGTCAAACGCCAGATACGGCCATTCGTGCGGTCGCGACGCGGATCACGAAAGTCCACCTCGCCATGCTGAATGATCGGGTTAAACCAGTCCGCGATGTAGATTGCTCCATCCGGTCCCGTGCGGACGTCGATCGGACGAAACCCGCGATGCGTGCTCGCCAGCACATCCGGCATTTGTTTGCTCAAATAACCGCTGCCATTCTCCGTGAGTTGAAAACGGTTGACCCGGTTCCCGCGGAAATCGCACGTCACCAACGTCCCCTGCCAGTCATCCGGCAGATGCGGGTCCGAGATGATCTCCAATCCACAATGCTTTGGCTGCCCCGGATTCAACCCCTGGATGGTCCGCTTTGCTCCCGGACTCGTCAGAAACACCGCTCCAGGGAACAGATAATTGATCCCCTGACTGCCCGCGCCATCCGTCGCAAAACTCTGACCATACCTGTCATATTCCAAACCCCAAGGATTTACCAACCCCTTCGCAAACACATCGGTGCGCCCCGTCTCCTTGCGATACTGCCAGATTCCTCCGCCCATCAACCGCTTCACCCCGTGCGGCGTCTCCAGATGACTGTGGATATAAATGCTCTGGTTAAAATTTAGGAGCCCTTCCGGCGAGAAACGAAACGTGTGCACCAGGTGATGCGTGTCCTCCGTTCCAAATCCGCTCAACACCACCTGACGCAAATCTGCCTTGCCATCGCCATCCGTGTCCTTCAGAAAAAGGATCTCCGTCGAGTTCGCTACATAAGCCCCGCCATCCGCAGGAATCACCGCCGTGGGAATGTGCAGATCATCCGCAAACAACGTCGACTTGTCCGCCTTGCCATCGCCATCGGTATCCTCCAGCACCACCACCTGGTCAATGGCCTCATCCCCCGGCTTGATCTGCGGATAAGTCGTGCTGCACACCACCCAAAGCCGCCCCTGCGCATCCCAGTTCATTTGCACCGGCTTGCGCAACATCGGCTCCGCCGCCCACAGATTGATCTCAAACCCCTCCGGCACAATGAACGCCTTTTGTTCCGCCTCCACCGATGGATCAGGAACATCCGCCGTCGACTTCGGTTGCGACGCAAAACACGCGCCCGACAGCATCAAAACCGAAGCACTACGAAGAAAAGAAAAATGAGACATCACGACAAAAATTTAAATGAGTAAGCAAAACGAAAATCCAACACCCAACCTAATTAGCCTCAAGGCAGCTTCTCCGCCGGAACCGCCTGCGCCTTCAACTCCGCGATCCTCTTTTCCTGAGCCGCCACCAGAGGATCAAACTGCTCCATTTCCTTCGCATTCTGACCCTGCTCATGCTTGCGAAACCCATGCAGATACGTCTCGTTCGCCGGCCGCCAGCGATTAAAAAACAGGAAATCCTTGTGCACCACCGTCGCCCGAATCTGCTTCGCCAATGGCTGCTCCACATCAACCTTGGGCAGTTGCAACGCCCCAAGCAACTCCTGCACAAACACTCGATAGCCCGCCTCGTTAAAGTGCACCCCATTGTCCGTCAACTTCGGCGTCGCCCCCGCTTTTTTCCCCGCCCCCATCAATTCATAAACGTCCACAAAGGTCGCATCCTGCTTCGCCGCAAACTCCTTCAATGCATCCCGCACACTGCCAAGCTCCACATTTGCCTCCGTCAGGTCCGGCATCGGTGTCCCCATGTTCTCAAACGGAGGAGGCGACACAATGATCACCCGCAAGTTCGGCGACTTCGACCGAGCCAGATCCAGCAAATTGCGGTAGCCCGTGATGAAAGCGGGCAGTTTGATCAACCCCTCAAACGGCATGTCCGCCCCATAGCAGGCCACCAGCACCGTCGGTTTCAGTTGCTCCAAATGATTTCCCAACCGCTGCAATCCCTCCGCAGGCGGACCAAAATACGACCGCGCATGCCCAAACACCGTGTCTCCGCTCCATCCCAGATTGCGCACCGACAACGTCTTCCCCGGTGTGGCCAGCTGCAGCTCTGTCTCTAAAAATCCATACTTCTGCTCCCGCTCCACCAAGGTGCCGCCCAATAAAACAATGCGGTCATTGTTCTTAAACTCAAACGCCGCCGCACCACCACACCAAGAGCCAAGCAGGCTCAATGACACAAAAAAAACAATACGGGAAAAGTTCATCGGAGGAAAAAAGGGAGGACTAAACACCCTGAAAGCCGGGAAACTTTCTGGGGACCGGCATTTTGACCAGCACCTCAAGCATTTGCAAGCCAACAACCATCGCAAAAACAAAAGAAACCCGTAGCGAATTAATTACCCATTGCATTGCTTCGCATGGGAAAAAATTAGCTGGTCAAAAGCTCTCCTTTTTGACACGCTACTGGTCGCACCATGAATAATCCTCGCACCTCCCGGCATCGCTTCCTCGCTTTGCTCGTCATTTTCGGATTGGCGGCTTCACCATCACTGCCCGCGATTGACTATTTCTGGCAAGGCACCACCGACTCCAATTTCACCACCGTTGAAAACTGGCGGACCGAAATCACCGGTGCCACCGCAGGTGCCGTCCCCACCGGCACCGACATCGCCCATTTCAACGCCGATGGCCTCGTCAACGCCTTCACCTCCCTCGGTGCCAACCGCGCCCTTCAGGGAATATCCTTCAACAGCAACTCCGCCACGCCCATCACCATCGGCACCCTCAACGACTTCATCCTCTCCCTCGGCTCCTCGGGCATCGACGTCTTGTCCGGAGCAGGTGCCCACACCATCAACTCCGCTCTCACTCTCACTGCCACCCAAACTTGGAACAACGTCAGCGCCGATCCCGCGCCTTTCACCATTGCCGGCAACTTCACCACCGGCACCAACACCCTCAATCTTACCGGCACCAATGGCTTCACCGTCAGCGGCGCGACCAACGTCAACGGAGTCACCACTCTCAACAATACCGGCTCGGGCACCCTCCTCCTCAGCGGCCCCATCACCCTCGGCAATACTCTAAGCCTCAATGGCACCGGCGACATTAACCTCAGCGGCACCACCACCCTCGGTGCCAGCCGAGTTATCAATGTCGAAAACACCGGTGGCGTCAGCCTCGGCAACATCACCAACTCCGCCACCGCCACCGTTAGCATCAACGCCTTCGACACTGCAGCTCCTGAAGTCAACGGCGTCATCTCCAACGGCACCGGCTCCACCTCCGTCACCCTCAACAACCTTTCCGGTGCCACCGGCACCATCGACTTCAACGCCGCCAACTCCTTCACCGGCACCCTCATCATCGTCCAGGGCCAGCTCAACGTGAACGCCTCCAACCTCGCCAACACCTCCATCAACCTCGGTGCCACCAACACCAACGGCGTCGGCCAGACCGCCACCCTCAACCTCGCCGCCGGCACCAACTACCGCATCGGCACCGTCACCCAACAAGCCAACTCCGCCGGCGGCATCATCAGCGGCGGAGCCGGAGCCACCCTCTCGCTGGACACCGCCAATCGCACCCTCAACATCGGCAAAACCACTTCCACCGGCCCCGACCTCCTCATCGGCGTCGGCATCGTCAACGGCGGCACCACCGGACGCGCCCTCACCAAAGACGGCACCGGCACCGTCCAGTTCGACGGCGTCAACACCTTCACCGGCACCTTTTCGGTGCGCAACGGCACCGTCATCCAGAATGCCAGCCAGACTGCCTCAGGCGCTCTCACCATGGGCGGCATCGCCGACGTCACTCCCGTCCTTACCATCAACAACGGCGTTACCTACCGCCTCGGCGGCACCCTCTCTCAATCCTCCACCGGCAACGGTGGCATCATCAACGGCAACGGCACCCTCGGCCTCTTCAGCAACCGCACGTTTTCCATCGGCGACGCCGCCTCAGCCCCCATCGATCTGCTGATCTCCACCTCCATCACCGACGGCGACGCGACCGCCCGCAACATCACCAAAACCGGCGCCGGCACCCTCTCCATGCAGGGAGCCAACAGCTACAGCGGATCGACCAGCCTTTTTAACGGCACCCTCATCCTCGACTACAGCTTCAACAACACCGATTCCCGGCTCCACGACAGCGCCGCCCTCGCCATGCAGGGAGGAAGACTTGAACTTCAGGGCAACGACACCGGCCCCACCATCGAAACCACCGGCACCACCACCATCAACAGCGGCAGCAACACCATCGCCCTCGTCGACGACGGCCATGCCGTCGACCTCTACCTCGCCAGCCTCACCCGAACCGCCCTTTCTACTACCACCGGCATCGCCACGGGCGTCGTCAACTTCCAGCTCAGTGACCCCACCCTCACCACCATCACCGCAGCCGCCGGAACCGCCAACAACGCCAACGGATTCCTCGGCGGCTGGGCCACCCACAACGGCAATCGCTGGGCCACCAAAAACGTCGACAACCAGATCGTTGCCTACACCGGCATCACCAAAAACGACAAAACCACCTGGGCCGCCAATGACGACATCGTCGTCACCAGCCCCCCCACCGGCATCCTTTCCGCCCCTGCCGTCTCCACCCTCATCCTCGACAATAACGCCAGCACCACCCTCGACCTCGACAACAACGCCCGCAGCCTCACCCTCACCAACAACGCCCTCCTCGTCGGCTCCACCGCTGGTGCCAACGACACCACTCTTAATGGCAGCCAGATCATTGGTCATCTGATCCCCAGCGGCGTGACCGAAATGATCATCACCAACCAATCCCCCGGCGTCTTCACCCTCAATGCCACCCTCGGATCCGCCACTTCCCTGGTTGGCAACTCTCTCAGCGTTGTCTACGGCGGCCCCGGCCTCATCCACCTCACCGGCACCAACTTCAACCTCGGCACCACCACCATCCACGGCAACGTTCAGGTCAGCGGTGGCAATGCCCTCGCCGACTACTCCACCCTCACCCTCGGCAGCGCCTCCAGCAGCCTCTCCCTCAACAACTCCAGCGAAACCATCGGCACCCTCTCCAGCCCAACGACCCAAACCGCCAGCATCGACCTCGGCACCAGCGGGCACCTCACCATCAACCAACGCAACGACGCCACTTATAACGGCACCTTCACCGGCGGCGGCACCATCACCAAAGCTGGCAACAACCGGCTCAGCCTGTCCTCCAGCAACCTCTCGGGATTCACCGGCAACGTCGAAGTGCTTGGCGGCAACCTCGAACTCAACATGGACACCAGCGGCTTCTCCGCCATCTCCAGCCTCCTCCTGCGCGGCGGCACCGCCCTCATCGCTCAAAACGGCAGCGCCAGCCGCGACAAAATCGCCAACACTGCCACCATCATCCTCGAAGGCACCACCGCCAACGGACTGCGCATCGCCAGCAACCAAAATGGCGGTCGCACCGAAACCGCCGGCAAACTCGAACTCAGCGCCGGAGCCAACACCATCACCCTCGCCAACACCGCCACCAGCCCCACCGCCGCCGTCACCACCCTGACCTTCAGTGACGCCACCGACGCCTTCGAACGCTCCAACAACGCCACCCTTCTCGTCCGCACCTCCATCTCCGACCTCGGCGGCCCCTCCACTTCGCTGGCCACCCGCGTCACCTTTGCCTCCGGCATCGCCGACCAGCTCATCGGCAATGGCGCCATCGACCCGCTCACCATCACCGACACCGCCATCCTTCCTTTCGCCATCGGTGGCATTTCCGACGTCAACAACCCCGGCACCAGCTTCCTTACCATCGGCAACAATGGCCTCCGCATCCTGCTGGACACCGAATACGCCAACAATTACGCCACCGCCGCCAGCACCGATAACCTCAGCCTCAACACCACCGCCACCGCTCTCGCCACCGCCACCTTCAACGCCCTTCGCCTCGATACGACCACCGGCATCGTCGATCTCACGGGCGCCCCCGGCTCCACCCTCACCCTCACCAGCGGTGCCCTCCTCGTCAGCGGCGGAGCCACCGCCAATGGCAGCACCATCAGCGGTTTCGATCAAATCCTCGCTGGTGGGACCCCCGACGCCGTCCCTGATGAACTCATCATCTTCACCACCACCAGCAACGCCGCCCCCACCGCTGCCGTCACCACCATCAACTCCTCCATCGCCAACAACGGAGCCGCTCCCACCAGCCTCACCAAAACCGGCAACGGCACCCTCGTCCTCGGCGGCACCAACAGCTACACCGGCACCACCACCATCAACCAGGGACGCGTCGAATTCACCACCGACGCCAACCTCGGCACCGGCGGCCCCATTCGCATGGCTGGCGGCACCCTCGCCTGGACCGGAGCCAACACCACCGACATCTCCACCCGCGGCGTCCAACTCCTCGGACCCAGCTCATTCGTCATTCCCTTCCACGGCACCAGCGGCATCGCCGTCATCACCGGCAACACCTTTGATACCACCGGCAACACCGTCACCCTCACCCAGTCCATCGGACAAAATGGCAACGGCGGCCTCGTCAAAACCGGCACCGGCACCCTCAACCTCAACGGCGGCATTACCTACACCGGCAGCACCATCCTTCAACAAGGCACCCTCAACTTCTCCACCATTGCCGCCAACACCACCTCCGCCCTTCACCAGATCGGCACCACCGGAACCCTCAGTTCCACCATTGCCGACGGACTCCACACCGGCTCCGTCATCGTCGGCGGCGTCTTCGGTGCCCAATCCGGCAACCTCTCCGGCAACCTCACGGTCCAGGGCGGCGACGTCAACATCGGCAGCGGCCAGGATGGCCTCCTCCTCATCGCTTACAAAGACAACTCCGCCAGCGGGGGCTTCAACATCAAAGCCACCGCCAACTTCTCCGCCGCCGATTCTGTCACCGTCAACGTCGACCGCATCATCCTCGGCAGCAACGCCACCTCCGGCAGCGCTTCCGGCACCGACGGCAACCTTCTGCTCTCCACCAGCGGCCCCAACCACCTCACCGCCTCCCGCATTCACCTCGCCGACTCCCCCGGTCCCGGCAACAACGCCACAGGCGACACCTCCAGCATCATCCTCGGTGACGCCGACAACACCATTCACGCCGACATGATCCTCATCGGCGGACGCAAAGCACGCGGCGAAATCACCGGCGATACCGGCACCTTCACCCTCCGCTCCCAGGACGGCCATGGCGGTGCCAACGTCTACCTCGCCGACAACGATGTCTCCACCGGCACCATCGCCAATGGCGTCCTCAACCTCAACGGCATGCAGGTGAACGCCATCATCAATACCCTCAACCTCGCCCGCCATCACTCAGGTGCAGGCGGTGCCAACGCCACTCTCAGCTACAACCTTGGCATCATCAAAGCCACCACCATCGAGATGGCCATCACCGACTTCCGCGGCAGCTCAACTTCCGACGGCAGCACTGATGCCACCATCAACCACGGCGGCACCGCTACTATGCAATTCCAGACCCTCAGCAAAGGCAACGGCGACGCCGTCTACAACTGGCAGGGCGGCACCATCCAAAACCTCGCCAACGACAACCTCACCAATCAAAACGTCACCATCACCTTCAACGGAACCGGTTCCGCCACCGACCCCACCCTGCGCACCTTCACCGTCGACGAAAACCAGACCGCCACCTTCCAGGCCGATGCCGAATTTGCCGGCGCAGGCTCCTTCACCAAAAATGGCGAAGGCGACCTCAACCTTCTCGGCACCAACATCAACACCGGCAACGTCCACATTGCCCAGGGCACCCTATCCCTCGAAGAAAGCGGCTCCATGAACGACGCCGCCTGGTTCAACATCGCCACCGACGCCACCCTCAAAGTCGCCGACCGCACCACTTCCTCCTACGCCAGCGACGCCGTCATCTCCGGCACCGGCACCATCGACGCCACCGACGGAACCTTCACCGTTGGCAGCAACATCGGCACCATCAATACCGTCGGCTCCCTCCGTCCCGGCGCTTCCAGCACCAACCACAGTCTCGCCAGTGCCACCACCGTCGGCGACCTCACCGGTTCCCTTACCATCCAAGGCAACCTCGTCCTCGAAGGCGACGCCCTTCCTCTGGAACGAGCCGTCCTGCAACTCGCCAGCAGCAACCGCAACGCCTCTTCCTCCCTCGGCAACTACGCCAACATCGCCGCCTGGGTCGACAACATCGACACCGACTTCGCCAGCTTCATGGAAGGCAGCGGCGGCAATCACGACTTCATCGACATCAACGGCGACCTCACCCTCAATCTCAACGGAGGCATCACGGTGGAAACCCTCAACGGCTACACCGGCGTCTTTGGCGATGTCTTCAACCTCCTCGACTGGGTCGACCTCAACAACAACGGCTTTACCATGGGCGAACGCTACCGTCTCGGCACCGAGACCGGACTCGATCTCGTCCTCCCCACCCTCGCCGCCTCCTATCAATGGGACACCAGCCTCTTCGCCACTCACGGCGTCCTTGTCGTCGTCCCTGAACCCACCCGGACCACCCTGCTGACCGCCGCGTTTGCCTTCCTTCTCCTCCAACGCCGCCGCAAACAAAAGTAGAAGGTCCGTCCCGGGCCTTTCCTACTTCCTCAAGGCTCGAGACGAGCATTCTACTTTCCACACACGACCTCCCCCTTGCCTCTCATGCCAAAATTCACCCTCTGCATCAGCACCGCCCTCATCCTCTGCGGCACCCTCCACCCGCTTCACTCCGCTGATCGTTATTGGGGCGGCAATGCCAGTGGCTCATTGCAGGATCTCGCGAACTGGTGGCAGGATGCCAATGAAACCAGCGCCGCTGCCGCCATCCCGGGAGCCGCCGACCTCGCCATTTTCAATACCTCTCTCTTTGGCGCACCCGACAACGTCATCAGCACCCTCGGAGCCAACACCTCCCTCCAAGGCATGTTGTTCAACGGTGCCTCCACCTCCGCCATTACCCTCGGCACCCTAAACGACTTCACCCTCACCCTCGGTTCCGCTGGCATCACCCAACAGACTGGCGCCGCCGCCGTCGCGATCAACTCCAACATCATCGTCGGAGCAGTTCAATCTTGGAACAACCAAAGCCTCGACGCCCTCACCATCGCCGGCAACGTCGCCCTCAACAACAACCTCACCCTCAGCGGCACCGGTCCCATCTCCATCACCGGCCCCATCACCACTTCAGGCAATCGCACCCTCACTGTTAGCAATACCGGCGATGTCAGCATCGGCAGCTTCATCAACACCGGCACCTTCACCTTCAACGTCGGCACCGACTCCAGCCTTGATGCCAACGGCGTCCTCTCAGGCTCCGGTGCCATCGAAAAAAACGGTGCCGGCACCCTGTTCTTCAACAATGCCAACACCAATACCGGTAACCTGCGCATCCGCGACGGCACCGTTTACGCCACTCAATCCAACATCGGCGGACTTCAGCTCATCTTCGGCGCCAATGCCAGCACCATCGGCACCGATGGCCCCGGCACCCTCACCCTCGACAACAACAGCGCCGTCGAATTCAAACTCGGCAACACCGTTTTCGTCCACCTCACCAGCGACGGCGGCCTCATCAACAGTGACGGCGGTGGTGCCGCCACCCCCTTCGTTTCCTTGAACGCCACACGCACCTTCATGATCCGCGACGCCGCGCCCGACGTGGACCTGCGCGTCAGTGTCGGCATTGCCAACGGCACCGCCGCATCCGGCATCAACAAACGCTCCACCGGCACCCTGCTCCTCGAAGGTGTCAACACCTACACCGGAGTGACCAGCGTCGACCGCGGCAAGCTCATCCTCGACTATCAGTTGAACAACGACGACAACAAACTCAGCAACTCCACCGCCACCAACCTGCGCGGCGGCACTTTGGAACTCCGCAGTCACAACACCAACGCCACTTCGGAAACCGTTGGCTCCATGGGTATCGGCCCCGGTGCCAGCACCCTCAACCTTGTCAGTGTCAACGGCCAAACCCTCGACCTCAACGTCACCGGCAACCTCACCCGCGCCGCCAACACCGGCGTCGTCAACCTGGTCACCGCCACCCCCGCCCTCGCCCACCTCAACGTCACCGGGGCTGGCACAGTGAACAATACCTCCGGCTTCCTCGGCGGGTGGTTCACCTACAACGGCAACCGTTGGGCTACACGACAAGGCAACGAAATCGTCGCCCTCGCCGGCACCCTTCAAAACGACAAATCCCTCTGGACCAACACCGACAACATCATCGTCAACACCCCCACCACCGGCAGCCTCAACACCCCGGAAATCGCCTCCCTCATCCTCGACAACCCCGCAGGTGGCATCGTCGCCCTAGACAATCACGCGTCCGCCCTCACCCTCAGCCAATCCTCGCTGCTCGTTTCCTCCAACACCACTTCCGACGTCACCCTCTCAGGTGGCCAGTTGATGACCAAAAACGCCGCCTTCAACGCCTCCAATGAACTCATCATCACCAACCTCTCCGCCGCCACCTTCAACCTCGGCACCAACCTAGGCACCAGCAACACTTTCCTCACCGCCGTCCAAAACGTCACCCTCGCGGGACCCGGATTGATCAACCTCACCGGTGCCAGTTCCACCACCCCCGCCGCCTCTTTCACCATCCACGGCAACGTCCAGCTCTCCTCCTCCAACGCCTTTGGTTCCTACAGTGCCGTCGTCATCGGCGGCGGCGGCGACATGACCACCAACGGAGCCCGCCTCGCTATCAACGGTGGCACCGCCGTCATCGGGCGTCTCTCGGGAGGCGTCAGCGGCGACCACAACTTTCAGGAACTTGGCAACGGCGAAGTGGCGCTCGGCACCAACGGCAATCTCACCATCAACCAGACTGCCGACGGCACCTACAGTGGCCTCTTTTCCGGCTCCGGCACCCTCATCAAGAAAGGGGCTGCTGCCCTCACCCTCCAGTCCACCACCTCCACCTTCAATGGACAAGTCCAGGCCTTCGGTGGCACCGTCAACCTCACTGGAAGCGCCAATACCCTCAGCGCCATCAGTTCCCTTCTCATTCGCGGCGGCTCGGTCAGTTCCTCCCAAAACCAGGACAACACCGGCATCAATCACATCCGCGACGCCGCCACCATCACCATGCAAGGAACCACCGGCAACGGATTGATGGTCACCAGCAGCCGCAACACCCTCACCCAGACCGAAGTCTTCGGCGTCCTCAACCTCGACAGCAGCTCCAACACCCTCACCGTCGACAACACCATCGCCAGTCCGACCGGAGCCACCGCCGCCGTCATGACCTTCGGCCAGGCCAACTCCCTCACCCGCAGCAACAAATCCACCCTTCTGGTGCGCGGTCGCAACCTCGGCCTCACCACCCCCGTCGCTGGCACCCCCGCTTCACGTGTCACCTTCACCAACACCACCGCCATCGACGCCGCCCTCATCGGCAGTTCCAGCACGGCCCTATCCACCATGCTGCGCATCCTCCCCTACGGCATTGGCGAAAGCAACTCGACCAGCACCGCCACGCTCGCCGCCGTCGGCAACTCCTTCCTCACCTACGGCGCAGGCGGCACCGGCCTCCGCACCCTCACCGACGCTGAATACGCCGCCAGCTTCATTACCGATACCAACGTCAGCCTCAATGCCACCACCGGCAGCCTCGCCGGAGGCACCCTCAACTCCCTCCGCATCGTCAATAACAGCGGAACCAACCCCGTGGCGCTTACCGGCAGTGGCGATCTTATCCTCACCAGCGGAGCCCTCCTCATGACCGCCGGAGCCACCGACAACGATGCCTCCATCAGCGGCTTCTCCTCCCTTACCAGCGGAACCACCGTCGCCGAACTCAACGTCTTCGTCACTTCCTCCAACAGCATCCCCAGCAACACCACCCTCACCCTCAACACCGCCATCATCGACAACGGCCAGCCCGTCTCCCTCACCAAATCCGGCGGCGGCACCTTGGTCCTCACCGGCAACAACACCTACACCGGCGAAACCACCATCAACCAGGGCGTGGTTGAATTCGGCAACACCGGCACCGGCAACCTCGGCAGCGGCCTTCTCCGACTCGCAGGCGGCACCCTTCGTTGGGCAACCGGCAATACCACCGACATCACCGCTGGCAACCGCACCGTTCAATTCCTCGGCTCCAGCGTCTATCTCACCCCCAGCGCAGGCGGCAATGTCCTCAACCCCGGCAGCACTTTCGACACCGGCGCCAACAACGTCACCCTCGCCAACGCCATCGGCAACAACGGTTACGGCGGCCTCACCAAAACCGGCACCGGCATCCTCACCCTCTCCGCCGCCCCCACCTACACCGGAGCCACCACCATCATGGAAGGCACCATCAACTTTCAAACCATCGCCCCCGACACCAGCGATGCCCTCTACCTCATCCGCACCGCCACCGGAACCGGCACCGTCTCCGCCACCGTCGCCAACGGCCTCAACGTCAAATCACTTGTCGTCGGCGGAGCCTATGGAGCCGATGCCGGCTCCACCACCGGCAACCTCACCGTCAGCAGCGGTGCCGTGAACATCAATGATTCCGGCGGTTTTGTCCTTATCGGCTATCGCGACAGTTCCTCCGGCACTGGCAATACCGTTACCACCACCAGCACCGCCAACTTCACCAATGCCAGTTCCGTCACCCTCAACACCGCCCAGCTCGAACTCGGCGGTTATCGGGGTGGCGTGGGCACGGTCAACCTGAGCAGCATCGGCGTTCTGCAACTTTCCAATGGCGCCAACCAGATCACCACCGGCAGCATCATTGTCGGCCATGCGCCTTCCAGCATCAGCAACGTCGCTGGCACCTCCACCATCACCCTCGGTTCCTCCTCCAACATCATCAACACCGACACCATGGTGCTCGGTGGTGCCCGTTCCAGAGGCACCGTCACCATCCGCTCCGGCGGCAGCTTCACCCTGCGCGGCAGACAGGGCGGCGACACCGGCGCCAACCTCTTCATTGGCGACAACGACGCCACCGGCACCGGCGTCGACACCATCGGACTGCTCGACCTCACCAACGCCAGCAACGTCGACGCCATCATCAACCAACTCATCATCGGACGCCTCGCCGGCACCACCGCCGGCGGCTCCGGTCAGGGCACCCTTACCTTCGACACCGGAAGCATCAACGCCACCACCATCCTCCTCGCCACCCCCAATTACTCCACCGGCGTTACCACCAACGACATCGAAACCCAGGGCACCATCAATCAATGGGACGACGCCACCCTCCGATTCATGAACCTCAGCCAGGGCCGAGGCACCGCCAACTATAACTGGCAGGGCGGCACCATTCAAAACCTCGCCGGGGCTGATCAAACCAATCAAAACGTCACCGTCACCCTCAACGGTGCCGGTTCCGCCACCGATCCATCACTGCGCACCTTCACCGTCGACGAAAACCAGACCGCCACCTTCCAGGCCGATGCCGAATTTGCCGGCGCAGGCTCCTTCACCAAAAATGGCGAAGGCGACCTCAACCTTCTCGGCACCAACATCAACACCGGCAACGTCCACATTGCCCAGGGCACCCTATCCCTCGAAGAAAGCGGCTCCATGAACGACGCCGCCTGGTTCAACATCGCCACCGACGCCACCCTCAAAGTCGCCGACCGCACCACTTCCTCCTACGCCAGCGACGCCGTCATCTCCGGCACCGGCATCATCGACGCCACCGACGGAACCTTCACCGTTGGCAGCAACATCGGCACCATCAATACCGTCGGCTCCCTCCGTCCCGGCGCTTCCAGCACCAACCACAGTCTCGCCAGTGCCACCACTGTCGGCGACCTCACCGGTTCCCTTACCATCCAAGGCAACCTCGTCCTCGAAGGCGACGCCCTTCCTCTGGAACGAGCCGTCCTGCAACTCGCCAGCAGCAACCGCAACGCCTCTTCCTCCCTCGGCAACTACGCCAACATCGCCGCCTGGGTCGACAACATCGACACCGACTTCGCCAGCTTCATGGA
>NZ_VAUV01000030.1 GCF_005780165.1 Phragmitibacter flavus
TCTTCTCGGACTTTTTGACTCATCGGCATGGGTATGGGTTGCCGGTGTCATCCTTTTTGAGTCAACGACCTTTTTTCCTCCGCCCATCCACCCCGCCCCCGGTGTCAAAATTTTTGAGGCAACAGGGGGGCTTTTGGAGTGCGACAATCTTCGTCGCTTTGGCCTAAACAAGTGTGTTATACCATTCAGCCTTTTGAAATTTGCGGAATTGAGGCAAGGATTTAGCCAGGGCTTGGTTGCCTCACGAGATTAGGGCGCCCTTACAGGGCTTAAACCCAGGGGCAACGGGACCCAGGGCGCTGCCCTGGGCTACGATAGGATGCCCCTTTGGGGCGAAAGTTCCGATGATTTAAACAGTGAAATGGGATTAGATCCAAAGCGGTGCAAAGCACCGCACTCCAAAAAAATGACTAGGGGCCGATCAGGACGATTGGACCTTCGCCTTTGGGGACCCCGCCTTCGCGCTCAATGCTGAGGGCAAACTTGGTGGCCTCGCTGATGATGTCGATGGGCTTGAATTCGATTTTGGCAAATCCATTGGCGTCCAGACGAACGACGCCGGCATCAACAGGATCCTTTTTCTTCGGATCGACGACCCAGAGCTGGTAATCCTTGTTGGCTTGAACCGGAGGCATTTTTTCGAGTTTGAGAATGCCTTCCTGTTTTTCGGCATTCCAAACCACGACAGCAACGCCCTCCTGGAATTCGGTCACGGTGCTTTGCAGTGTGGCGATCTCCATCTTGGCCAAAGCCGTCTTTTGTTTCCACTTGGCGAGTTCGTTGGTGATTCCTTCGAGTTGTTCGCGAGCCTTGGCTTCGTTGGTGGCGATGTTGTTGACGTCTTTTTGGAGACGGTCGCGCTCGGACCACAACCAGGAGGTGGTGACGGCAAACGCGGCAGCCAGGCCCCATGAAAGAATGGACCAGGCGGCAGACGTAAAAGGTGGATCGTCGGAACCACCTTCGTTGTCGGGCTCGTCGGTGTTCGTGGGTTTGGTGATCTCTTCGAAAATTCGCGATTTGATGCTATCGGGAGGAGCAACCGGAGTGACCAGTCGACCGAAGTCGGCGGCAGTCTGGGCAAGTTCGTCGAATTCGCGACGCAACTCGGCATTGGCTGCCATGGCTTGTTCGAAGGCTTGAGCCTCTTCGGGCAGGAGGGCACCGAGAGCATGGAGGGCGGCGAGAGTTTGTTGTTCTTCAGTCATCTTCGCCTCCTTTCATGAGGTCGCGCAGGCGCAGCATGCCGCGACGGATGTTGGTCTTGACGGTGCCAAGTGGCATGTCGAGTTTCTGGGCAATGGTTTCGTGAGTTTCGCCGCTGAGGAAAGCAAATTCGATGAGGCGGCGTTGTTGTTCGGGTAGCAGATGGAGGGCGTTGCGCAGCAGAGAGGCGCGTTCGTGAAGGCCGATTTCGTGATTGATGGGGGAGGCGGGCGTGGGGGTGACGATGGCCTGTTCCAGGGCGACGGCTTCGGAGGCTTTGGCGCGGCGGCCCCGGGCGCGAAGCTTGTCGATGGCCTTGTTGCGGAAGATCATCACTGCCCAGGTGAAGGCCTTGCTTTTGTTGGAGTCGTAGGAGGAGGCTTTCTGCCAGAGGTAGACGAAGCCATCCTGGAGGGTGTCTTCGGCGTCCTTTTCATCGCCGAGAATCTGGCGAAGCAGGCCGAAGAGGGGGGGCGACATCCGGTCGTAGAGCTTTCCGAACGCCTTGGCATCTCCCTTGCCTGCTTTGTGCAGGAGGGACTCGTCAGATTCTAAAACTGGAATCAGATCAGATGCCATGGATGAAATGGGGAGCACACGGGGGGCACAAACGTGGCTGATGTATTCAGGAGCCGCATCAGCACGAGTTTGCCACGCGAGAATACGCGGGAAACTGTTGATGCAAAGCATTGTCACATCTTTTTTTGCGTTTTCCTTGGGCATCCAGATTCAATATCTCTTCAATCGTAGCATGAGGGGGAGGGTGGATGTTGATTCGGAGTTGAGAGCGACTGAAAGGCCCGGGACGGACCTTCTACTTTGGGCTGAATCGAGGACGGGCTTTACCTTTTTGCAGGAGCGGCTACTTTCCCGGCCCGTTTTTTATTCTGTCATGTCTGCCAACGTTCCTGCTCCTACTTCCGCTCAGATTCGTCAATCGTTCCTCGAATTCTTCAAGGAGAAGCAGCACACGATTGTGCCGAGTGACAATGTTGGCTACACGAGCCGGGATGGGGCGCGGATTTTTACCAATGCGGGGATGAATCAGTTTGTGCCGATTTTCCTGGGTGAGCGGCATGCAGATGTGGACACCTGGCCGGGCGTGTTGAGCAAGGGATTGCCGACGCGGGCGGCGGACACGCAGAAATGCATTCGCGCGGGCGGCAAACACAACGATTTGGAGGATGTGGGGCTGGACACGTATCACCACACGTTTTTTGAGATGTTGGGGAACTGGAGTTTTGGGGACTACTTTAAGAAGGAGGCGATCGACTGGGCATGGGAGCTGGTGATTGAGCGTTGGAAGTTTCCGGCGACGCGGGTGTATGCCACGATTTACCAACCGGACAAGGCAAAGGGCGATCCGGCAGAGCGCGATGAGGAGGCCTGGGGATATTGGGCGGAGAAGTTTCGCAGCGTGGGGCTGGATCCGGAGATCCATATCGTCAACGGCAACAAGAAGGACAATTTTTGGATGATGGCGGACACGGGTCCGTGTGGTCCTTGCACGGAGATCCACGTGGATTTGACGCCGGGTCCGATTGAGTTGGATGTCGATCGGCAGAAGGCCGGGGCGTTGCTGGTGAATGGCAGTGATGCGAGCTGCATTGAGATCTGGAACAACGTGTTCATTGAGTTCAATGCGAATGCGGACGGGACGTTCAGCAAATTGCCGGCGCAGCATGTGGACACGGGAATGGGGTTTGAGCGGGTGACGAGCATTATTCAAGGGACGAAAAATTTCACGGATTTTGAGAACGCGAAGATTAGCAATTACGACACGGATGTGTTCAAGCCGATTTTTGATGAGTTGTCACGCATGAGCGGCAAGACCTATCAGAGCACTTTGCCAAAAGCGGGCAGCACGGGGGAGACGGAGCAGGAGAAAATTGATGTGGCGTTTCGGGTGATTGCAGATCACATCCGGACCTTGAGCTTTGCGATTGCGGATGGCATTCAGCCGGGGTCGTCGGATCGGAATTACACGTTGCGACGGATTTTGCGTCGCGCGGTGAAGTATGGTCGCACGCTTGGGTTTACGGAGCCGTTCTTTTACAAATTGGTGGATGTTTTGGTGAAGCACATGGGGGAGGTGTTCCCGGAGATCCGCGTGAAGCAGGAGCAGGTGAAGGCGGTGTTGAAGATGGAGGAGGAGAGCTTCAACCGGACGTTGGATAAGGGGATGGTTTTGTTTGAGGAGGAAGTTTACCCTCGGGCGTTGTTTCAGGCGTTTACAGAGATCGGTATGCAGATGACACGTCCGGGTAAGAACACAATGATGTCCAAAGAGGACTGGGACATGTTCGCCATCAGTAAAAAACAGGGGCCAATTGAGAAGTGGACTGGAGAAGACTTTAGAAATGGTGCTTGGCGGAAGTATGAAGTGTCTCCCTCTGTGAGTGGAGAAGATGCTTTTAAAATGTATGACACATATGGTTTTCCACTGGATCTGACGGAGTTGCTGGCTCGTGAGCGCGGTTTGAAGGTGGACACGAAAGGCTTTGAAGGATTCATGACCAAGCAGCGGGAGATGGCCAAGGCGGCGATCAAAAAGAACGTGGTTTCGCTCAGTGAAATCGAGACGAAGGAGCCGACGAAGTTTGTGGGTTATGATTTGATGGAGACGTCGGCGAAGGTGTTGGAAGTGGTGTCGGTGAATGACAAGACGGCGGTGGTGCTGGATGCTTCGACGGCTTATGCGGAGATGGGTGGTCAGGTCGGCGACAGTGGAGAGATCATCGTGGGAGCGAATACGTTCCCGGTGACGGCTACTTCGAAGGTGGGCAACACGTGGTTGCATTTCCTCAGCGGGGAAGATGTGCCGGTGGTGGGGACTGAGGTGACGTTTAAGGTGGATGCGGCGCGTCGGCATGCGATTGAGCGTCATCATACGGTGACTCACTTGTTGCACTGGGCCTTGCATGAGGTGGTCAACAAAGAGGCAACACAGAAGGGGTCTTCGGTGACGCCGGACAAGCTGACGTTTGACTTCAACAATGCAGCGTTGACGGCGGGTCAACTGGCGGACATTGAGCGGTTGGTGAATGAGCGGATTGTGGCGAACGATGTGGTTTCTTGGAGCGAGGTTCCTTATGCGGAAGTGAAGTCGAACACGGGCATCATGCAGTTGTTTGGCGAGAAGTATGGCGACAAGGTGCGCGTGGTGCAGATCGGCGGCGCGGCGCATGCTTTGAATGGTTACAGCATGGAGCTTTGCGGGGGAACCCACACGCGGGCGACGGGTGAGATCGGCTTGTTCCGATTGATGGGCGAGGGCGCGGTGGCTGCGGGGGTTCGGCGGATTGAGGCAGTGGCGGGATTGCCGGCGGATGAGGCGGCGAGAGCGGGTGCGGATTTATTGAAGCTGCTGGCGGGCAAGGTGACGGCGCAGGGATCGGCGGATTTGGAGAAGAAGATTGTGGCGTTGCTGGAGCATCAGAAGGCGCTTGAGAAAGGGCTGAAGGCGGCGCAACAGCGTGAGGCTTCGGGTCGTGCGAAAGAGCTTTTGAGTGGTGCGATCAATGGCGAGGCGATCATCGCGAATCTGGGCGATGTGGACGGAGATTATGTAATGGCGGTGGCGGAAGCGTTGAAGAGTTTGTTCACGGGCGCGGTGGTGCTGGGCGCGGCTCAAGGCGGGAATGTGGTGCTGATGGCGACGGTGTCGAAGGAGCTGCAGGGGAAGGTTCAGGCGGGCAAGATCATTCAGTCGATTGCGCCGATTGTGGGTGGCAAGGGCGGTGGCAAACCGGACTTCGCACGTGGCGGTGGCAAAGAGGTGGCGAAGCTGGACGAGGCGTTGGTGGAGGCGAGAAGGTTTGTCGGTGTGTGAGTTTTTTGACGTCAGAGAACACGGAGGGACGCAGATGATTATCTGTGCTGATCTGTGGCTATCTGTGAAAATCCGTGCATGAATTTTTTTGCACAGATGCCCACAGATACCCACAGATTTACACAGATGGGTGTAAATGAGGACTGGGCGTTGACGGAGACGGTGGGTTGTGGTTGATGGTCTCGCATGAGTGAGACTGCGACGATGGAACTTGAACCGGCGATTGGCATCATTGGGGGCAGCGGGTTGTATGACCTTGACGGTTTTTCGGATCGGGAGGAATTGGAGGTGGAGACGCCGTTCGGGATGCCGTCCGACAAGATTGTCAGCGGGATGTTTGCGGGTCGGCGGGGGTTCTTTTTGCCGAGGCATGGCAAGGGGCATCGGATTCTGCCAACGGAGCTGAATCATCGGGCGAACATTTATGCGCTGAGGTCGCTGGGGGGGCGGGTTGTGATTGCGGGGACAGCGGTGGGAAGTCTGAAGGAGCATTACCATCCACGCGACATCATTTTGCCGGATCAGTATTTTGACCGGACGTCGCGACGGGAACATCACACGTTTTTTGGAAAAGGGATGGTGGCGCATGTGACGTTTGCGGATCCGGTGAGCGAGGGACTGCGGCGGTTGCTGTTGGAGGAATCGGAGAAGTCGGGCGCGACGGTGCATGATGGCGGGACTTATGTGTGCATGGATGGACCGGCGTTTTCGACGCGGGCGGAGTCGAATGCGAACCGTCAGCTGGGGTTTGATGTGATCGGGATGACCAATTTGCCGGAGGCGAAGCTGGCGCGGGAGGCGGAGATGGCGTTGGCGACTTTGGCGATGGTGACGGACTATGATTGCTGGAAAGTGGAGGAGGAGCCGGTGACGATTGAGGTGGTGATCAGTCACTTGATGGCCAATGCGCTGCGGGCGAAGGAGATTCTGGCTCGGGTGATTCCGCGCATCCCCACGGTGGCGGACTGGCCGGAGCACCGGGCGCTGGAGAATGCGATCATCACGGACAAGTCATTGTGGCCAAAAGAGACGGTGGAGTCGTTGCGGGCGATCGTGGGGAGGTTTTTAACCACAGCCGAGCGTAGCGAGACAGCCAGCTGAAAGCTGCCCCGAAGGGGTGAGCGAAGCGAAGCAAATGGACACGAATAAACACGAATTTTTGATCTGAGGTTATCTGTGGAAATCTGAGTTCATCTGTGTTTGAAGAGGAAGAAAGAGAAGCTGTTTTTTTAGGCAGATGGGCTTGGATGAACGCAGATGGGCTCAGACGGAGGAAGCTCAAGTGAGGTTTTTGTGAGGGTTTGGGCTTTTGGTTGATAATTCCTGCTTTTCAACGGGAGCGATTCGCTTAGGGTAGCGGCGCTCTTCGGCAAATTTTTCCCCATTCAACATTGTGATCAACAAACGCATGTATTTATCCCTCTGGTTCGGCGTGATGCTCGCGAGCGGGCAGACAGGCTGCTCAACAGCCGATCAAAGCGCCATGTCGCGCCCACCCATGATGCCTCAGCGGCCAATGGTTCAGCAGCAACCGCAGCCGCAGGGTCCTGGTTATCAGCGTGGATTGCGCAATCCGGATTATTTGCAGATTCCGAAGGTTCCGCCTCCGGGGGCACGGGTGAGTTACAACGGGGTGAACATTACGGCTCCGTTTGTGGCGATGACGTTTGATGATGGTCCGCATCCGGTGCATACGCCGCGTTTGCTGAACATGCTGAGGGAGCGCAACATCAAGGCGACGTTTTATGTGATTGGGCGCAGTGCGCAGGCGCATCCCAACATCATTCGCCGGATTTTGGCGGAGGGTCATGAGATCGGCAATCACACGTGGGACCACCCTTCCTTGAGTTCCATTTCGGAGTTGAAGGCGCGCGAGCAGTTGACGAAGTCGGCGCGGGCGATCACGGCGATGACGGGGTATCACATGCGCACCATGAGGCCGCCGTATGGGGCGACAAACCAGTATATCAAGGAATGGATTCATCGGGATTATGGGTATCCGACGATCATGTGGACGGTGGATCCAATGGATTGGAAGCGTCCGGGTGCTTCGGTGGTGACGAGCCGGATTTTGGCAGGTGCCCGTCCGGGGGCGATCATCCTGGCGCATGACATCCATCAGGCGACGATTGATGCGATGCCGAACACGTTCGATGGATTGCTGTCGCGCGGATACAAGTTCGTGACGGTGAGCCAGTTGTTGAACATGGAGATGCGTCCGGTGGCTTCTGCTCCTGCTCCGATGGAGGGACCGGTTGCTCCGACTTCGATGCCTTCCATTCCCGGACCTTTGTCGCCAACACAGGGAATGGGGCCGGGCAGTCCGCCGTCTCTGATGCTGCCTCCCGGGACCTGAGTCGAGTTGAGTTGAGTTGTTTTGTGTGAAGGTTTTGGTTTCTTCGGAATCGCGACGGCATGATTGGCAAAGATTATTTTGATGTTCGATCCCGCTTGATGGCGGTGCTGGAGGATTTGGGATCGCTTGCCAAAGAGGTCGGCGCGGAGACGCGTCAGATGTCGGTGATGGACAACCTCAGCCATAGTTTACGCGATCCGTTCGTGTTTGTGGTGACGGGTGAGGTGAACGTTGGCAAGTCGACGTTCTTGAATGCGCTGTTTGGCGAGGAATTTTGTCGCACAGGGGTCATGCCGACGACCGACAAGATTCATTTTTTCAAGCATGGCACCAAGCTCAAGCGGGTGCCCATCAGTGACACGCTGGAGGAGGTGCATGTTCCGGCGGATTTTTTGAAGGATTTCCATGTGGTGGATACTCCGGGGACCAACTCGATTGAGAGCGAGCACCAGGAGATCACCGAGCGGTTCATGCCGTCGGCCGACATGGTGATTTTTGTGTTCTCGGCGATGAATCCGTGGGGGGCCTCGGCCTGGCAGTTTTTGGAGAAGGTGCATCGGACCTGGATGCGCAATGTGGTGTTTGTGCTGCAGCAGTGTGATTTGCGGGCACCGGAGGAGCTGGAGGCGATCCAGTCGTATATGAAACAGCTTTGCAAACAGCGTTTTGGACGGGAGTTCGTGCTGTTTCCAGTGTCGGGGAAGAAGGCGTTTTTGGCGCGCAGTTCGGGATTGGATCGGGAACGGTTGCTGGCGGAGAGCGGGTTCACGGCCTTGGAGGAGCACATTTCGAAGAGCATCGGATCGGCGGGATCGCGGGTGGGCAAGCTGGGGATGGCAATGAAGATCGCGCAGGACATTTTGGTTTCGTTGAAAAAGCTGGTGGGTGGTCGCGATGAGGAGCAGGAGGAGCGGAAGCGAATTCTGAAGGGGCTGGAGCACAGTTTGAGCAGTGTGCAGGCGCGCACGCAGGCGAAGTTTGGTCCGACACTGGAGGGCACGGTGAGTGATTTTTCGCAGGCTTCAGCGGGATTGGTGAATCGACTGCGTGAGGGACATGTGCCGGGCAACGCGTTGGCTTATTTCTTTTCCAAAAAGACTTGGTCGACGGATGGGATGGAGCAGAAGTTGATTGAGGAGGCGTTGTCGACGGGAACGAAGCGCTGGGAGCATGCGGCGTTGATTTTGGAGGATGATGTGGAGCATTCGTCGATGCAGTTTGGCACGGCGGTGCGGGATCGGCTGAAGGTCGAGCTGCCGGAGACGGGCTTGAAGCCGGAGCCAGCTTTTTGGGACGCCCACAAACGGCGGTTTAAAGAACGGCTCGAGGAGTTGCACCGGGAGATCGCGCGAGGGTTGAAGTTGGAGTCGCTGTTGCAGCCGGGTTGGCAGGAGAGCAGTCGGCTGGCGTTTTTCGCGGTATTGGCGGCGGTGTTGTTGGTGATGGGCGGCGGCGCGCTGGGCGGACTGGCACCACGGCTGGCAAATGAATCTTTGGATGCGGATGGTTGGAAGATGGTGGGCGCGGCACTGGCGCTGGTTGGCGCGGTGGTGGGATGGGTGTTGTGGAAGAAATCGGGTGCCAAGTTGCTGAAGTTGACGACGGCGGTTGATGAGAAACTTGCTCTAGCGAAAAAGGAACTGCGCGAGAAGCTGGAAGTGCATTTGGGGGATGAACTGCGGGTCGTTTATGCGCATTTTGACGGAGTGCTGCAACCGGCGCGGTCGAAACTGAATGAGCAGGAGTCGCGTCACAATGGTTTGCAGCAACAGGTCAAGGACATGTCGGCGAAGCTGGAGAAGCTGAACAAGGATCACAAGGCGTTGTCGGCACCGCGCAAGGATTGAGAGTTGGGATCGGTGCCTGACGGCTTGATCGAGTCAGAAACAGAGATGAGTTGTCCTGGATGATTTCGTGTGAGAAGCGCAAAAGAGTTGTTTGCGCATCGCGCCTAGTGTTGCTTTGGTAGGTTGATGCCCGATGTCATGTCCCCGGTCCCACCTGCCACCTCTCCCTCAAAGGGGAAGGTGTTTTTATCGCGTTTGGTGAGCACGGTTTTTTTGTGGGCAACCTTGACCGTGGCCTTGTGGCTGGATTTGGACTGGTTGTTACTGGGGATGATGGCGGTGGTGGGGGTGCTGGGCACGTGGGAATATGTGCGGTTGCAGCGTGAGGATGAGGGTGCTGGTGCTTATTCCAAACTGGTGGTGATTCTTTCGGCGGGTTACTGGGCAGCGTTGTTGGGATGGTATGCTTTCACGGAGAATGTGGGGGCGGCGTTATGGTGGCTGGATGCGGCATTGTTGGTGATCGGTGGTCAGGCAGTGTTTTTCATGGCGTTCCGTCAGGGGCTGGAGGGGGAGAAGACGCTGCGCCGGGTGTTCAATGGATTTTTCGCGATGGTGTATACCATTTTTCTGTGGGGATTCATGGCCAAATTGCTGCTGGCCGGTGAGGCGGCAAACGGGTCGATGCTGGTGTTGACGGTGATCTTGGTGACGAAATTTGGAGACATGGGGGCCTATCTCTTTGGCTCGTGGCTGGGCAAACACAAGATGGTGCCGCACATCAGTCCGGCGAAGACCTGGGAGGGGTTTGGCGGTGCGGTTTTCTCCTCGTGCCTCGGGATGGCGATCATGCTGCTGGTGTTGGAGCCGGGGACTCTGGAGCCCTTCGGAAATTTTGAAGCGATGGCATTGGCACCCTTTATCGCGGTGTTGGGGGTGATGGGCGATCTGGCGGAGTCGGTTTTAAAGCGATGCCATCATATCAAGGATTCAGGGCACAAACTGCCGGGCATTGGCGGCATTCTTGATCTCACCGACAGCCTGTTGTTTACCGTTCCGGTGGTTTATCTTTTTATCATTTTATTCGCATGAGGGGAACGACTGGCGATGGCAATGGGACAGGACCTGCGGTGAGGCGGCGCAAGGTGCTGGTGCTAGGTTCGACGGGGTCGATCGGGCACAGCGCGTTGAAGGTGGCGAAGGATGTGCCTGACCACATGGAGATCGTTGGTCTGGCGGCGCGGTCGAGTGTGGACACTCTTGTGGCCCAAGTGGCGGAAACGGGGGTGAAGCAGGTGGCAGTGACGGATGCGGCGGCGGCGGTGCGGGCTCGTGAACTTCTGCCCAAGGACGTGGAGGTGTTTGCCGGGGACGAGGGGTTGGTGGAGCTGGTGCGTCAGTCGGAGGCCGACATGGTGCTGGTGGCAATTGTGGGGACGGCAGGCTTGCGTCCGACCCTGGAGGCGATTGAAAAAGGGATGGATCTGGCGGTGGCTTCGAAGGAAATTTTGGTGATGGCGGGGGAGGCGGTGATGGGCGCAGCGCGCGAAAAAGGCGTGGCGGTGTTGCCGGTGGACAGTGAGCACAACGCGATTTTCCAGTGTCTGGAAGGGCGATCCTCCAGCGAGGTGCGGCGGCTGATTTTGACGGCGAGTGGGGGTCCGTTTCGTGAAGCACCGGCGGAATCGCTGGCCAGCGTGACGGTGGCGCAGGCGTTGAAACATCCGACCTGGACGATGGGGACCAAGATCACGATTGATTCAGCCACCTTGTTCAACAAGGGGTTGGAAATGATCGAGGCTCGGTGGTTGTTTGATGTGCCGATGAGCCGTGTGGATGTGATTGTGCATCCGCAGAGCATTGTGCACAGCATGGTGGAGTTTGTGGACAGTTCGGTGCTGGCGCAGCTGAGTCACTCGGACATGTGTTTTCCGATTCAGTATGCCGTCACCTGGCCGCAGCGGGTGGTGAATTCGTTGCAGCCGTTGGATTTTGCAAAACTGGCCTCTCTGCATTTTGAAGCGCCGCGGGTGGACGTTTTTCCGGCGTTGCGGTTGGCGCGTGAGGCGGGGGAGGCGGGGGGGACGCTGCCAGCGGTGTTGAATGCGGCGAATGAGGTGGCGGTGGAAGCGTTTTTACAGGGGCGGATCAAGTTCCCGGGGATTTGGGAATTGGTGGAGCGGGTGATGCAGGCGCATGATCAGGTGGCGCATCCCGATTTGGAGACGATTCTCGAAGCGGACCGCTGGGCGCGGGAGAAGGCGGGGGAATGGTCCTGAGAAAGTAGAAGGCTCGTCCCGAGCCTTGGTGTATTTGAAAGGCTCGGGACGAGCCTTCTACTTTGTTACTCATTCAATCCACCGGCCAGGGGGATTTTTGAAGGGCTTTGGGGGCGTCGAGAATTTCCTTCAAGATAAAGGCTTTGCGATAGCCGCCGGTGCTGCGAAGGTATTCGGTGAGGGGGTGGACCCGGGAAGCCTTGGCGTCGTAGGCGACGCCGACAGGGCGGTTATCGTCGAAGCCTTTGTTGGTAGGGGCGGGCTTGGCAGGCTGAAGGGTATAGGCGGTGCGGGCTTCGACTTGAAGAGGGGTGACCGGGGCAGCAGGGACGGATCGTTGGGGCGGGGCGGGGGTGTGAACTTGACGTTGAGGCGGCGTAGGAAGAGGCGGTGGCGGAGGAGCCGGTGCGGACCTGGGGGCCTGCTGCTCTTCCATGGCTTTGCGGAAGGTTTCGATGAGGTCGCCGAGTCCACCGGGTTGAGGCTGTGGAGCGGAAGGCGTGGGACTGGATGGCATCGGCGGGGGCGACGGCCGGTTGGGGGACGACGAAGGGGCGTTGCCGGTGGTTTGCAGCTGGCGGGCACGACGACGGGCCTCGAGTTCTTCGGAACTGGGTGGGGGCTGGCGTTCGCGTTTGGCCTGTTCCTGCTTTTCCTGCCAGAGTTTGTAGACCCACTGGACAAAGCCGATGACAACAAAAACCACGACGAAGATGATCTGCTGGAGATCAAATCCCGATGAGTTGGCGATCAACGTCGGCATGGCTGGTGGAGTGGGGACATTACCTCCTGGCAATCGTTTCGGATTGCCAGCAGGCGTGAGTAAATTTAGTGGCCGGGATTGGCACCAGGGTTTTCACCGGCAATGCTTTCGCGCATGTCGGTGTCGGCGCTGATGTTGCGGTAGCGGGCGTAGTCCATGATGCCAAGGTTGCCGTTGCGGAAGGCTTCGGCGATGGCCATGGGGATTTCGGATTCGGCTTCGACCACTTTGGCGCGCATTTCCTGGGTGCGGGCGGACATTTCCTGTTCGACGGCGACGGCGGCGGCGCGGCGCACCTCGGCGTTGGCCTGGGCGATTTTTTTGTCGGTTTCAGCCTGGTCGGCCTGCAGTTTGGCTCCGACGTTTTCGCCCACGTCGATGTCGGCAATATCAATGGAGATGATTTCAAAAGCGGTGCCGGTGTCGACGCCTTTTTGGAGAACGACCTTGGAGATGCCATCGGGATTTTCGAGGACGTTTTTGTAGCTGAGGGCGGAGCCGATGGAGGTGACGATGCCTTCGCCGACGCGGGCGATGACGGTCTCTTCGGTGGCACCGCCGATGAAGCGGTCGAGGTTGGTGCGGACGGTGACGCGGGCGCGGACGCGGAGGGAGATGCCATCGCGGGCGACGGCGTCGATTTTGCCGCCTTTGCCCATTTCAGCGGAGGGGCAGTCGATGACTTTGGGGTTGATGGAGGTGCGGACGGCTTCGATGACGGTTTTGCTGGTGCCTTTGCAGGCAAGGTCGATGGCGCAGGCGCGGTTGAAGTCGAGGTTCATGCCGGCTTTGGCGGCGGCGATGAGGGCGAGAACGACGTGGGTGACATTGCCACCGGCGAGGTAGTGGGCTTCGAGGAGGTCGGTGCTGATGTTGATGCCTGCCTTGCCTGCGGTGATGCGGGTGTCAACGATCAGGGCGTTGGGGACGCCGCGCAGCCACATGGCGATGAGGGTGGGGATGCTGACGGGGGCGTTGGAGACGCGGGCGCGCAGCCAGAGGTTGAAGAACTTGGCGACGATGAGGAGGAAAATGATCCCGAGAACGACGGCACCGCCGATGAGGATGATGGGTAGGAATTCCATGGTTGTTGAGTGAGTGGGTGAATGTAGTGGGCGAGTAGAAAGCAAGTAAAGCGCAGGGGTTGCGTGAAGGAAAGCAACAAAGAGCAGTAAAATCGGGGACGGGTGAATCGAGGCTTGCGATTTTGGTGATGGCGGGCGTATTTCTTAGGGATGTTGCGTGCGCTGGTTTTAGGTGTTCTGCTTTTTTGGGTGGTGATGACGGCGTTGTTGCTGAGGGTGGTTTATTTTCCCGAAGGTTCGATGTTTGAGAAAGTGCCGCCTTCAATGGTGTTCAAAATGTTTTTGGAGCAGCAGCTGTCGTCCAGCACTTGGGTGCTGTATCGGGGCGAGCAGAAAGTGGGACCGGTGATGATCAGTCAGGTTCCGGTTGGAAGGTCGAGAAACACGGGCCGGGCGGAGGACGATTACATGGTGAAGATTCAGGGAACGATGGAGCCGGGGACTTTTGATCAGGTGGTGGGACGGGTGGTGTGGCGAATGAACATGCTGGTGGAGGGAATGTCTGATCTGCGTTCGGTCAATGGGCAGGTGCGGATCCCGGATGAGGACCGGGTTTTCAGTTTTGAGTGGAAGCCGGGGGATGCGATGCCGAAGTTTGAGTTGAAGCAACAGGGCATGGTGGTGATGGATGACCAACTGGTGGGGCCGATGGTGGCGCAGATGATGGGGAGCAATCAGGCGCGACTTAAGGAAGCTGCGGAGACAAAGGACCAGTGGCTGACGCTGACGGCGCGCGAAGGGTCGATGAATTTTGGCGGTCAGCGTCGGCAGGGTTATGTGGTGGAGGCCATCGCGACGTTGATGGCGCAGTGGAAGGTGAAGGCGTTTTTTACGGAGGTGGGGGAGCTGGCGTTGGTGGACTTGCCGGAAGGATATCGGGTGATGGAGCAGCTCATTCACGGGCTCGCGCCCGAATACCCTGATGAGGAGGAAGAGGAACCGGAATAATTTTTTCGCATTGCATGATTGAGATTGAGGATTTGACGATGGATTACGGAGACTTCCGTGCTTTGGACAGTCTTTCGCTGTCCATTCCACAGGGGGAGTTTTTTGCGTTTTTGGGTCCGAACGGGGCGGGCAAGACGACGGCGATCAAGCTGCTGACTGGGTTGCTGGAGCCGGTAGGCGGGAGGGTGCGGCTGGGGGGATTCGACATTCAGGAGGAACCCTTGAAGGCGAAGGCGCTGATGGCGTATGTGCCGGATGTGGCGGTGTTTTATGAGAAGCTGACGGCGCTGGAGTTCATGCGTTTCATTGCGGACATTTTTGAGATGGACGAGGCGCGGTCAGAGGCTTTGGGCGAGGAGTTGTTTGCGAAATTCCATTTGGCTTCCTGCGCGCATCAGCGGATTGAGAATTTGAGTTTGGGGACGCGGCAGAGGCTGGCGATTGCGACAGCGCTGTTGCATGAGCCGAAGGTTTTTATCATTGATGAGCCGATGGTGGGTCTTGATCCGGTGCATGCGCGGATTGTGAAGAAGGAGTTGAAGCAGCGCAGCCGGGAGGGAATGACGGTGTTGATGAGCACGCATTTGTTGAACGTGGCGGAGGAGCTGGCGGATCGGATCGGGATCTTGCATCATGGCAAGATCATTGCGTTGGGCACGATGGATGAGTTGCGGGCGCAGAATGCGGTGCAGGGTCAGCGTCTTGAGGAGATGTTTTTGGGGATGGTGGGGGAGGGGTGAGCTATGGTGGCAACCGTTTATCTTGCCGATGGAGCCCCGGTGCTGATCCGGCCTTTGGTGGAGGAGGATCGGGAGGCGGTCATGGAGGCGTTTCGGCGCTTGTCACCGGATTCGCGGTATTACCGGTTTTGGAGTCGGAGGGAGGGGGTGTCGGAGCAGTTGTTGCAGCGGTTTTTGAATTCGGAGCCGGGGGTGCATGAGACGTGGCTGGCACAGGATCCGGAGCGATTGGGGGAGCCGGGATATGGCGGTGGTTCTTATTGGCGGAGTGAGGAATGGCCGGAGGCGGCGGAGGTGTCGCTGGTGGTGGCGGATGAGGCTCAGCACCGGGGGATTGGAACACTGCTGCTGGCGTTGGTGTGGGTGAGGGCTTATCAGATGGGGGTGAGGGAGTTTTTTGGGTTTGTGTTGCCGGACAACTATTCGGTGTTGGACTGGTTTCGGGCGTTGGGGGCGACGATGAAGTATGAGGGCGGACAGTATCGTTTTGTGTTGTCGCTGGATCCCGGGCGGTTGAAGGACACGAATTCGGCGAGGAGGCTGGTGGAGTGGGTGGGAGTGTTGATGGAGATGGAGGGTTTGAGGGTTTGAGGGTTTGAGGGTTTGAGGGTTTGAGGGTTTGAGGGTTTGAGGGTTTGAGGGTTTGAGGAGTTTTATTCTTTCTCTTCCTCTTCCTCTTACTCCCCACACTTGAGATCCAGCACACACGGGAATTTACTTTCGTCCTCGTCCTCCTACTCGTCCTCGTCCTCGTCCTCGATAGGGGCGTGTTGCTGGGAGACGAGGGGAGCGGATGAGGAGATGCGCGTTGGGAGATTTGTTGTGGTTTGGACTCGCGGAGAAGAATTGAAGTGAAGTGGTCGAGTAGGAGGACGAGGACGAGCTAAAGTGTGGTGGACCCGCTCGGGTGGGTGTTTGTTTTCTGTGTTGTTGGGAGTTTTGGGTGGGGAGTAGGAGTAGGAGTAGGAGTAAGAGTAAGAGGAGGATTGGATACAAAAAAGCAGGCCGGAGGTTTCCCTCCGGCCTGCTGATATGGGTTTAGCTGTTTTTGCTAAACGATGATGGATTACATGCCCATGCCGCCGTGGTCGTGGGCAGGCTCGCCTTTTTCCTCTTTAGGAATGTCGGAGATCAGACACTCGGTGGTGAGGAGAAGACCGCTGATGGAAGCGGCGTTCTGAAGAGCGCTGCGGGTCACTTTGGTTGGATCAACAACGCCAGCCTTGATCAGGTCAACGTATTCGCCGGTGGCGACGTTGTAACCGATGTTGCCGGATTGCTTTTTGACTTCAGCAACGATGAGCGCGCCTTCGACACCTGCGTTGGCGGCAAGTTGACGGAGAGGAGCTTCGATGGCACGACGGACGATGTCAGCACCCGTGGCTTCGTCGCCTTCGAGTTTGAGGTCGCCAAGAGCAGCTTGTGCACGGATGAGTGCGGTGCCGCCCCCTGGGACGATGCCTTCTTCCACCGCAGCGCGGGTGGCGTGAAGGGCGTCTTCCACGCGAGCTTTTTTCTCTTTCATCTCGGTTTCGGTGGCAGCACCGACGTTGATGACGGCCACACCGCCGGCGAGCTTGGCAAGACGCTCCTGGAGCTTCTCGCGGTCGTAGTCGCTGGTGGTTTCTTCGATTTGACGACGGATTTGGTTCACGCGGCCGGCGATGGCATCGCTGGTGCCTTCGCCTTCGACGATGGTGGTGTTTTCCTTGTCGATGGTGATGCGTTTGGCCTGGCCGAGGTCGGTGAGGTCGATGTTTTCGAGCTTGATGCCGAGGTCTTCGGTGATGCAACGGCCACCGGTGAGGATGGCGATGTCTTCAAGCATGGCTTTGCGGCGGTCGCCGAAGCCAGGGGCTTTGACGGCGCAGATGTTCAAGGTGCCGCGCAGGCGGTTGACCACGAGGGTCGCAAGCGCTTCGCCTTCGACGTCTTCAGCGATGATGAGAAGAGGCTTGCCGGTGCGGGCCACTTTCTCAAGGAGAGGAAGGAGGTCTTTGAGGCTGCTGATCTTCTTCTCGAAGATGAGGATGTAGGCGCTTTCGAGGTTCACTTCCATGGTCTCCGCGTTGGTCACGAAGTAAGGGGAGAGGTAACCTTTGTCGAACTGCATGCCTTCAACCACTTCGAGGGTGGTTTCGATGCTTTTGGCTTCTTCAACGGTGATGGTGCCGTCTTTGCCGACTTTGTCCATGGCGTCAGCGATGATGTTGCCGATTTCGCTGTCCCAGTTGGCGGAGACGGTGGCGACCTGGGCGATTTCCGTGGCGTTGGTCACCGGGTTGCTGATTTCTTTCAGCTTGGCGACGATCGCTTCGGTGGCTTTCAAGATGCCGCGCTGAAGGGAGGTTGGGTTGGCACCGGCGGTGACGTTGCGAAGGCCTTCGGAGTAGATGGCTTCAGCAAGAACGGTGGCGGTGGTGGTGCCGTCGCCGGCCACGTCGCTGGTTTTGCTGGAGACTTCTTTCACGAGCTGGGCGCCCATGTTTTCATAAGGATCGGAAAGTTCGATCTCTTTGGCAACGGTCACACCATCTTTGGTGATCGTTGGGCTGCCGAATTTTTTCTCAAGGATCACGTTGCGACCGGAAGGTCCCAGCGTGGCTTTGACCGCACGGGCGATCTTTTGGACGCCGCGCAGGAGGGACTGGCGGGCTGCTTCGTCGAAGTGGAGTTGTTTAGCCATAATATGATTAACTTAACGGTTTAGTGGTTCGTTCTTGGGTTCAATTCAAAGTGGAATGGAATCAGGCAACGATGCCGAGAACGTCGGATTCGTTGATGATGAGGACGTCGTCCCCGTTGAGTTTGACTTCGGTGCCGCCGTATTTGGAGATGAGGACTTTGTCGCCGACTGCAACGGTAAAGACCACGTCTTTGCCTTCGTCGTCTTTGCCGGTGCCAAGGGAGATAACTTCAGCCTCTTGGGGTTTCTCTTTGGCATTGTCAGGGAGGAAGATGCCGCCTGCGGTTTTTTCTTCGCTGGCGACGCGCTTCACGAGAATGCGACGGCCGAGTGGTGTGATTTTCGTAGCCATGGTTGGTATGCTCTTTGCTATTTCGGGTTACGTGTTGTGTTTTGGTTTGGTTCACCCAGCCCGTCCGTGCCACGTGTGTGGCACGGATTGGTTGGGGTGAAAATTATTCGTGAGCCAACAAAGCCTCAAGTTGAGTTTCGTCTAAAAGCTCTTGCCATCCTTCAGGCCAAGCGGAAGACGGTTTTGCTGTCGCTGTATAAATCCTATACTTTGGGGAAATGTCGTTGAGACCGGGACGGGATTTTCTAGTGGTCATGAAAGTCAGAGGTCGAACGTCAACTCTTTCTCCTCGGAGAGTAACTTGAGTGGGACTTGGCCAGCGGAATCCATAGCGCAAAAAGAAATCAATTGTGTGTGGGTTTGTAGTTTCTAGATGCTCTGGGAATCCAATCTTAAAACCTTTTCCCTCAAGAGCACTTTTCAACTCACTCACATCTTTACCTTCAATTATTTCTTGCCCCATCAAGATTGAGACTCCTTGTGGTTCACGTGTAAGCCAGAAGGGCTCTTCGTTTACTATAATTAACATACAATTAGGCTTTCTTTTCGCCTTCCACGACTTCGAAGTCGGCATCGACTGCATCGTTGTCAGGTTTTCCACCTTGAGCTTGGGCTGCGGCGGCTGCGGTTTCGATGTCAGGCATGTCTCCTGGGGCAGCGCCTGCGGCTCCGGCCATCTGTGAGTAGGCTTCGGTGAAGAGCTTGGTCAGTTCTTCGTTTTTGGTTTTGATGGCGGCGGTGTCGTTGTCGGCGATGGCTTTTTTCAAGCTGTCGACTTTGTCGAGGATCGGCTGTTTCTGCTCGGTGGTGACTTTGTCGCCGAGGTCGGCCAGGGATTTCTCGACTTGGTAAACCATGGTTTCCGCCTGGTTTTTGACCTCGACGCCTTCTTTGCGTTTTTTGTCCTCTTCGGCGTGGAGTTCAGCCTCTTTTTTGGCTTTCTCGATCTCTTCGGCGCTGAGGCCACTGGAGCCGGCGATGGAGATTTTGCTTTCCTTACCGGTGGTTTTTTCCTTGGCAGAAACGTGGAGGATACCGTTGGCGTCGATGTCGAAGGTGACTTCGATTTGTGCCATGCCGCGGGGCATCGGTGGGATGCCGTCGAGTTTGAAGTTGCCGAGGTTTTTGTTGTCGCGGCTCATCGGGCGTTCGCCCTGGATGACAACCACTTCAACGCCTGGCTGGTTGTCAGAAGCAGTGGAGAACACCTGCGAGTGACGTTTTGGAATGGTGGTGTTGCGAGGGATCATCGGGGTGGCAATGCCACCTTCGGTTTCGATCGCGAGGGTCAACGGAGTGACGTCGAGAAGCAATACGTCTTTGACGTCGCCGCGAAGCACACCACCCTGGATGGCGGCACCGATGGCGACCACTTCATCCGGGTTGACGCCTTTGTGAGGCTCTTTGCCAGCGAGTTTGCGGGCGGTTTCGATGACTTTCGGCATGCGGGTCATGCCGCCAACGAGAACGAGTTCGTCAATTTTGCTGGCGTCGAGTTTGGCGGCGGCGAGGCAGTCGCGGACGGGTTTTTCGGTGCGGACAAAAAGGCTGTCGGTGAGCTGCTCGAGCTTGGCGCGGGTGAGCGTCTTCATGATGTGCTTCGGCCCGGTGGCGTCGGCAGTGATGAAGGGAAGATTGAGGTCGTAGCTCTGGCTGGAGCTGAGGGCGATTTTGGCTTTCTCAGCTTCTTCCTTGATGCGCTGAAGGGCGTCGGGCTGGCTGCTGAGGTCGATGGCGGTATCGGCTTTGAACTCGGCGATGACCCATTGGATCAAGGCGTTGTCCCAGTCGTCACCACCGAGGTGGGTGTCGCCATCGGAAGCGAGCACTTCAAAGACACCGTCTCCGATTTCGAGAACGGAGATGTCGAACGTGCCACCGCCAAGGTCATACACGGCGATTTTTTCGTCGCTCTTCTTGTCCAGGCCATAGGCGAGGGAGGCGGCGGTGGGTTCGTTGATGATGCGGCGGACAGTGAGTCCGGCGATTTCGCCAGCGGCCTTGGTGGCGTTGCGCTGGGAGTCATTGAAATAGGCGGGGACCGTGATGACGGCTTCAGTGATGGGTTCGCCCAGGCGTGCTTCGGCATCGGCCTTGAGTTTGGCGAGGATCATCGCGGAAACTTCCTGCGGGGAGTAAGTTTTGTTTTCGCCACCGACTTCGACCTGGACGTGGGCGTCACCATTGGGAGCTTCGACGACTTTGTAGGGAAGCTGTTTGTCGGCGGCGGTGAGTTCGGAGAATTTGCGTCCCATCAAACGCTTCACGGAGAAGACGGTGTTGCGGGAGTTGGTGACGGCCTGGCGTTTGGCAGCCTGGCCGACGAGGCGTTCGCCGCTCTTGGTGAATGCGACCACGCTTGGCGTGGTGCGGGCGCCTTCGGAGTTTTCGAGCACTTGGGGTTCGCTGCCATCCAGGATGGCCATGCAGGAGTTGGTGGTGCCGAGGTCGATTCCTAAAATTTTGCTCATGGTTGGTTTGGGTGTTCCTTGCGTGCGATTGAAAGTGATGGAGCTGGTTAACCAGACATCGTGTGTGGTCGTTCATTAGGGCATGAGGCGTGCCATGGGGGATTGGTGAGTTGCAAGTCGTTGATGGTGAGGGGAGATTTGGTTGATGGAAGATAGATGATCGTCGATTGAGGGCCTTTCTTTAGCGTCAATCTGGCGCAATGAGACAGTCAGTCGTGTCGCATTGACACGGGTGGGGCAATGGGCGTGCGCGTTTTCAAAAAGGGATGCGCCCTCTGTTAATAGAGGGTCTGAGGTGATGGATTAGATGGCATCCTGACGGGACGCCTCATCGCAGCCCGGAACATGGTGCCGATTTTTGGACACGGCTGATTTGGCTTCCTTGGGGGCGCTTCTTGCGTGGTGGGATAAACTTTCGCCGGGTGCATGAGTCTTCCCTGCAGGAAGATTTGCCGATTCAACCGTTAACCCGGCACCTCGTGCCGGGCTGCTATGAGATGTTCCTGCAGGACATGGACATCCATTTGGGGCTTGGACTGAAATGTAAGGCTCGGGACGAGCCTTCAACTTTGACGCAGGCACAAAAAAGAGGGAGCGGTTGCCCGCTCCCTCTTAAAGGAATGTTGATCAGGAGATCAACTCAGAAATCAGAATGGGAACTTAACACCAAGGCGAACGATGGTGTAGTCTTCGTCTGCGCTGTCTTCAGCGAAGTGGTAAGCGCCGTCACCGAAGATGCCAAGGTTGGCGGATTCGATGCGATACTCAAGACCACCACCAACGAAGTAGTTGCCACGGTTGTCGCTGTTCACGCTGTAGCCACCGCCTGCAAGGACGTAAGGAGCCAAGCAAATGGATTTGATTGGGTAGCGAAGAACAAGGGCACCGTTGAATTCGTGGTGTTCCTGCTCGGTAGCGAAAACACTGTAGCTGCCTTGAACACCGACGTATTCGGTGAAGAAGTATTCGGCAAGGAAACCAGCGCCAAGCTCGTTGTCGCTGTCGCCATCAGGAAGAATGGCAGCGCCATACAAACCGAAAGCGAATCCTGGAGCGAAGCTTTCGCAGCCAAGTGGTGGTGGTGGTGGCAAAGGAGCGACTTCTTTGCTGGATTTGCCATAGCTCACTGGGCCAGCGATAGCGGCCGAAGCGAAAGCCATCGCGAACAGAGTAATTGCGAATTTTTTCATTTGGTTGGTTCTGTGTAGTTTAGGAGTGTTGAACGAGGCAAAATTAGCCTCAAGCAAATTTCCCGCAAGCCAAAAAACCTTAAATACCACAAAAACTGAAGTAATTGTGATATTTGGGAGATGTTTTAAACTTGCACCAGCGGGTTCTTCAAAAAAGCACGAGGTGCTGAATTGTCGAATGGCTGGTCGGAGATTCGAGGGAGATTCGCATCGAATTCGCGGTGTGCGTGTGTTTATTTGATTAAAATCTGAACATTCAGCAAATCCGTTTGTCCGCAGAGGAGGTGCCTGAAAAGAGAAAGGCCTGACCCCCGGAGGGATCAGGCCGCGATGGGCAGGTCAATATAGGAACGAAATTGGATTCCGATTGGTTGAATGAATCGACTTAATCATTGAGCACCAGGCGCATTTCGCCGTTGCGCATGTTAAGCGATTTAACACCGGCGGCGAAGGCGCGAAGACCGGCAATCTCGCCGTTGGATTCGCCATCGAGAAGATTGAGACCCTTGATGTTGCCAAGCCAGGCATTGGGAAGGGAGATGCCGCTGACGCTGACGTCAGCCAGACTGAGGGCAAAACGTTTGTCCTCGTTCAACTGGGTGTTGAAAGCGACTTTGAGGCGTAAGGTGCGTCCACCGAAAAGGGGGACCGATTCATCAACAGGAGCGAGAATGGTGGCACCGAGGCCGCTTTTGTTGATGTTGACTTTAACGGTTTCGCCGAAGCCCTGTTGCTCAAGGTAGCCGTTGATCTCGCGTTCGTTGAGAATGATGGTTTTGGCGGGATCGCTGGGCTCAGGCTCGTTTTCGAGTGCGGCAATTTTTTCCGCCACTTCCTTTTGTTCGGCCAGCGAGAGCTGCACCGGCTTGAAGGACGGGGTGTTGAGATTGTATTGATACCACCAGGCTGCGGACGCGGCACCGACTCCGGTGACGCCGAAGAAAACGCAGGAGACGATGAGCAGTTTTTGCTTCCAGCCGGAGCGGGCTTGCACTGAAGGTGCGGCAGACTGGGAATCGAGGGGTGGGGGAGTGTTGGTGTTCATGACGAGTGAATGTCGATTAACGCTGCACTCTGACAGGGACGACCCCAGATTGTTGAAAAAATCTGCGGATTATTTTTCGTCCATGGCATGCATGGAACAGGATTGAGCAATTACCACTCCACCGGGCCTAGGAAATGAAAGACATTTTTGGCATAATTGGTCTCTGCCAGCAGCAGCCAAAGACTGGCGGCCCCGGTGACGAGGGTGCAGAGGATGATCCATGGATTGCGCAGCAGCTGCTCGGGCTCCAGACGGGCGGCATCGTCCTTCATGGCGTGATGGAAATAGGCGATGACGGCGAGCACGATCAGAGGGAATACCAGCACGAGATTGTTCAGCCTCGGATAGACGGCCATGGCGATGCCGGTGCAGAAGCAAAACAGGTTGGCATAGGTGATCATCGCCAGGATGAGCGATTTCTCGGTGTAGGTCTTGAAGGAACGACGGTAACGACCGCTGAGTTCCTGGTCGCCAATAAAACGGAATTCGGCGTAGCGTTTGCCGGTCATGAGCAGGGCACCGAACGACCACCAGGCGAGGACGATGCTGAGTGGCGGAACGTGATTGGTGTCCACCAATGCATAATAGCCGAGCCAAAGACGGATGGGATTGTTGAACGATTCCGCGATGACGTCCATGAAGGCGCGATCTTTCAGGCGCAGCGGTTTCACGTTGTAGACCACGCCGCTGATGAGCAGCAGCAGCAGGGCGAACTGGTAGCCGAGGTTCATATTCCACCACCAGCAGAGCAGGAAGGCGACGATGATGAGCGCGGCCTTGATCCACCACAGGTAAACGACCTTGACCTTGCCGGCGGGAATGCCGCGCAGGCGTTTGGTGGGATGCATCGCATCGAACGGGGCATCAAGGATTTCGTTGAGGATGTAGTTGGCGGAAGCGATCAGACAGGCCGGGATCAGCGAGAGGAAGGCCTTGGTGATCAAAGAAGCATCGCGCGCGAAATCCAAAACCAACACCCAGGCGACCACATGGCCGAAGACGATGAACACGTTTTTTAGCCAGTGATCGGGGCGACAGATTTTAAGATATTCAACCATGGTAGTGCAAAGCGCGATCTCCCATAAAAAGGAAAGTCCACAGGGTCAAGAAGAGTTGAAATGGCGTGGGGGCAAAAAATGGCGGGGTCAGGGATTATTTCAGGGAACTGAATGCCCGCTCTTTCATTTGAAAATGGTGTCCACTCCCATGGCGCTGTCGCGGGCAAAGGCGGGAATCCATTGAGGGCGACGGCGGGCGATGACACGGTAGATCAACGACAGACCGTGCAGGGTGAACAGTCGGTCGACCAGCCGGTAGCCGCCCTTGCGTCGCATCAACACCGCCACCGCCCAGGCGAGCTGTCGATAACGCAGCCAGAAGGGTTTGAAGTTCATCTTGATGCGGTAGCGATGGCGGTCTCCCGATTTGGGATATTTGACCTTGTAGGCTTTTTTGGCGGCGCGCAGGCGGGTTTCGACGTCTTCGGTAAACGGGGTCAGGCAATATTCGCGGGCGAGGGCGAGGATGCCAAAGGTGTCGGCCATGAACTCGATGTCATGCACCGGCATGCCCGCTTCAGCCGCGAGGGATTTCATCTGTTCAAGGCTGTCGAGGGCACGTTGGGCGGCGCGTAGGGAGGAAGGTTTGTCCTCCACAAAGTGACCGAGCATTTTTTTAACGCTGTGACTGATGAAGATGTTGTTCCAATAGACCTGCAGCATGGGCGGGACGCGCACACGTCGGAAGAAAAAATTCTGCTGCGCGAACTCTTTCACATAGAGAAGTTCATTGATGACCTCATCGGAGAGTCGCAGCAGTTCCAGCAGGGCGCGCCAGTTATCGCAGCCTCGTTGGAGGGCAAACTCCCGCACAGCATCCTCGACCAGTTGACCTTCTTTAAACAGACGGATGGTGACGTGGGTGTTCAGATCGGTCCAGACGGCGCTATCCTCCAAAAATGCCCGGCGTCGAAACGGCACCCAACCACCGGTCTGGCACCACACATTGATGCCCACCATGTTCTTCGCCTGCAGCAGTTCGCGCGCATAGCGTTCATATTCCCAGCCAACAAAGCTGGGGTATTCGCCGCAGCCTTCGTATTCGCGCCGGGTTTGCAGCTCCACGATCTTGGCGACGGGATGATGGAAGAAGTTTTCGTTCAGTGGCAGGAAGCGGAAGAAATCGCTGTCGCCGTATTTCATCGACACGATGAGCGAGGGATGATTTTCCACGCCACGCAACACCTGGGCAAAGGTGCCGCGATGCCAGATCAAGTCGCCGATTTGATAAGCACCGACCGTCCAAGTGCGAAACACCAGCTTGCGTTGATGTTTGCCAAACACCGGCAGAAGCGCGCGCAGGAATCGGTTGGCTTCGGACGAATTGCGCAGGTGCAACTCGCTGAGGAAATGATCCTTCACGTCGCGACCGTCCGCTTCGCCAATGCGGATGATGACTCCAGCCAACTCCGGGAAATCGGTGAAAAACCGATCCAGCAGTTCCGCCAAAAAGGATTCCACGGAGCGCCGGGTATCGCGCAAATGCTCGCGCACGGCCGGCGTTGCGTTGAACACATCCATGGTGATGAACACCTGCAATCCGTGACGCTTTGCCACCTCGAAACATTTTTTGAATTCCGTGCGCCATTGAACGATCAATGCCCGCGTTTCCAGTTCGTAATGCACGTCATCGGCCAGGTGTGTCACATCATCCAGCGACACGGCGTTGAAACCGAGTTTGGCAACCTTGTCGCAAAACACATCCAGCTCGCGGCGAATTTCTGTCCACTGAGCTTCGCGCTCGGGACCTTCCATGCAAAGGTTTTCCCAAGGCAGTTTAGACCAGTTGATGGTGCGTTTGTCATAGCCCCGGAAGAAGGGGCCAATCGCATCAATCAAATAGAGTTGCTCGGTGTTCGGCATGAGATGAGGAAGAATAAAAACGTCCACCCTTTGCGGTGGATCGCAGCCTGCAAGCGATTGCGCGTGACAGATTGGTTGCAGGCTTGCTGATGTAGTATTAGAAAACCCAGATGAGACGGCAACCATCAGTTATTCTATCCTGGACCGTCGTATTTCTGTTTTCATGCTGCGAATCAAAAACCGTTTACTTAAATCTCTCAAATGTTGAGATCAGGCAAAGGGTGAAAAACGGCATGACTCCGGCAGAGGTGCTTGCAGTCATCGGTCCTCCGCATTCGAAGACCAATAACAACCTATGGCATTATCGCAACGCATTCTCCTCGCGTCCTCTGGCTGACACCTATGTTCCCGCCGGGTTCGGCGTTGGATTTTCCGATGGTGGACAAGTTGATGTGGTGATGACTGGTCCGTATGTCTCCCCGGGTGAATCTGGAAAGCGATAGATGGGGGGGCGTGCCAATCTAAATGTGACAACCACTGGTCTTTCTCTGCACCACTGCTATTCTCGTTGATGCCGCCGCCGCCAGAATTTCGTGAGGAGATGACTGCGATTTATGCGGCGCTTGAACAGCGCCCCATCGATCACTCCTGCACGGCGCGCACGCAATGCTGTCAGTTTCAGCTCACCGGTCGCACACCGATGCTGACCAAAGGCGAGGCGCTGTTTGCGGCGATTGGGGTGAAGGCGAGCGGTCGAAAAAAGCTGCCGGATCGCCAGGATGGAGCGTGTCCTTTGCTGGGAAAAAGCGGTAAATGCATGATTTATCAACATCGGCCCTTTGGCTGTCGCACCCACTTTTGCCAGGCTGCCGGGGGGGCTTTCCCACGCAAACAGGTGGCCGATCTCATCCAGCGACTCGATGCGTTGGACGAAAAACTCAAGGGTGACGGACCGCGTCCCATCCAGGGCGCAATCGCTGCGGTTTTGGATTGATCGCGAAAAGCCCAAACCCGTGTCAGGCTTTCTTGACCTTTGGCTCATCACCCGTGACAGTTGCCGCCCGTCAATTTTTCAGAAGAATCCAAACCGCCCGTGGCCCGAATTCCCGAAGACACCCTTCAGCAAGTGCTCCATGCCACCGACATTGTCGATCTGGTCGGGCGCTACGTGAAGCTGCGTCGGGTTGGCACCAACTGGCGCGGACTGTGCCCTTTTCACAACGAAAAAACGCCGTCGTTTTACGTCAACCCCCAGCGTAGTTCCTACCACTGTTTCGGCTGCGGGGCGGGGGGAACCGCGATCCGATTTTTGATGGAGCACGACGGACTTCAGTTCATGGATGCCGTGAAGCGTCTGGCCGATGCGGCGGGCATTCCCATCCATGAGGAAATCTGGGATGCGAATGCTGAACGCGCGGCGAAAATCCGCAATGCCATCCTGCGCGTTCACAGCGAACTTACCGAGTGGTTTCATCACCTGCTGCTCAACGATCCTTCTGCCAAGGAAGCGCGCAGCTACCTCAAATCGCGTGGCATCAATCGCGAAACTGCCACCAACTGGAAAATGGGTTATGCGCCCGCCACGGGTGATGCCTTCAAGCAGTGGGCGGCAGAGAAAAAATACACGGAAAACCTCCTCGTTCACGCCGGCATTCTTGCCCGCGGAGATGCCGACAGCCGACAACCCAATCAGACTTATCCGCGCTTTCGTCATCGCCTGATGTTCCCGATTCGCAATGACTTCAGCGAGGTCATCGCGTTCAGCGGGCGACTGCTCGACAACAACGCCAAGGCCGCGAAATACCTCAACTCGCCGGAGACGGTCATCTTCAACAAAAGCCGCATCCTGTTTGGCCTCGACAAATCCAAACGCGCCATCATCAAGGCCGGCCGCGCGATTGTCTGCGAAGGGCAGATCGACCTCATCACCGCATTTGAGCACGGCATTGAAAACGTGGTTGCACCCTTGGGCACCGCGTTCACCGAATTCCATGCCCGCGTGCTAAAACGTCATGCTGAAGAAGTTGTGCTCTGTTTCGACTCCGACAGCGCCGGATTCAAAGCCGCGCAGCGTGCTTATGTCATTCTCGCGCCTGTCGGATTGATCGTCAAAGCCGTGTCCCTGCCCAATGGCGAAGATCCTGACTCCCTCATTCGCACCCAGGGAGTGGAAGCCCTGCGCAGCACTCTTAACGCGGCGAAGGATTTTATTGATCACGCCATCGACCACGCTTTTGCCTCACGCGATCTCACCGATACCCGCGAAAAAACCCGTTTCTCTGCCGAGATGGCACCGCTGATCCGCCAGCTCGACAACGCCATTGCCCGCGACGCCGCCATCCAAAATCTCGCCATCCGCCTGGGTATTCCCGAAGCTGATTATCGACGTCAGGTCGCCCGCGCTGCCAAGTCCGCCGCCAACAATGACACCACTGGCAACGGCGGTTCCGGACAAGCGGCCGCCAATCCTCTGCCAACCCAAGAGCGCAATGCTGCGCTGCTTTGCCGCTACGCCTTGTCCGACACAAAAATCCTCAATTGGTTGCGCAGCACCGGTAAAGCCTCCATCCTCAACGACATCCCCGGCACCGAACTTCTCGCCCTCATTTGGAACAACGATGCCGACCTAGCTGATACCGCCCGTTTGTCCCTCTTCCTCACCACCTTGCAACGCGAAGAAGAAAGCGCTCTCAGCCAGCTGCTTTCCCAACCCATGCCCGGTGGACAGCTTGCAGAAGCCCAACATGCCTTGGAACTGATCGAAATCGAACGCCTCAAAATCCTTTATCAACGCGCCCATTCACAGCTCAAACAGCCAAATTTGGACCCCACACGTATCTCTTCCCTGAACCAAGACATTGTCACCCTGCGCAAAGAATACCTTGACCGCTTGGCTCAGCTACCGAAAATTCCGCCCTCCACGGCACAATGACCGAGCCAACCCCACAGGATCATCGTCAACCGCCCGTCAACGGCGCTGACAAATCGAAGCGGAAACGCGGACGTCCTCGCAAGAACCCCTTGCAAGACGGTCTCGCTCCGCAGGATCAACCTGCCCAGGAGCAAGACAGCAGCAAACGTCGTCGTGGTCGCCCGCCAAAAGGCAGTCGTGTTGCCGCACCGCCGAAGCCCACGCTCGACGACATCAACGCGCCCGAGATCCAAGAGAAACTGCGCTTTCTCATCCGCCTCGCCAAGGAGCACGATCATCTCACCTACGACGAGATCAACGAGGCCATGCCGAATGGTTTCGTCAGTCCTGATCTTCTCGACGAAATCATCATCCGTCTGCGCAACCTGGAGATTCAAATTGTTGAATCGCCGGAGGTCGCCCCGGCCAAGTCAAAAAGCTCACGCTCGGGATCATCCAACAATGATGACGACGACTCCGCCACGGAAGAGCGCGAGGAGAGCCAGCTCGACATGCTCGACGATCCCGTCCGCATGTATTTGAAGCAAATGGGTTCGGTGCCTCTGCTCACCCGCGAACAGGAGATCATCATCTCGAAACGCATCGAGAAAGCCGAGGGCCACTTTCACACCTGTCTTCAGGACATCGGTTTCATCGCCGGCGAATACCTTCATCTTGCCGACTCGCTGGCCAGTGGCAGCGAACGTTTTGATCGCATCGTCATTGAACGCAAAGACGAGGACCGCGACACCTACTTCAAAAAGCTGCGTCAGGTCAGCGAACAGGTGCGCGATCAAATTGCCCAGACATCATCCCTCTATCGTGATTATCTGCGCGGCAGTGCTTCGAAAAAGCCAGCGCTGTTGGAGAAGTTCCAGCAAAGCCGCATCGCACTGGTCAAACTCTGCGCCAAGTTTTACTTCAAGCAGAAGACCAACGAGGACCTGCTCTCCGCTCTTCAGCAACGGCTCGTTGAACTGGATCAGATCGAGCTTGAGCACTCGCAGACGCCCGACAATCCGGAACTGAAACGCGCCCTGGAAGAGTTCCAACTGAACGCTTGGGTCACGCCTGACGAATTGCGCCAGCATTACGTTGACGCCCAACGCTGGAGCAAGGAATCCGGCAAGGCGAAGAATGAGATGGTTGAGGCCAACTTGCGGCTGGTCATTTCCATCGCCAAGAAATACACCAATCGCGGTCTCAGCTTCCTTGACCTCATTCTAGAAGGCAACATGGGCCTGATGCGTGCGGTGGAGAAATTCGAATACAAACGCGGTTACAAATTCTCCACCTATGCCACCTGGTGGATCCGTCAGGCCATAACCCGCAGCATTGCCGATCAGGCCCGCACCATCCGTATTCCGGTGCACATGATCGACACCATTAACAAATTGCTGCGTGTGCAAAAAAGTTTGGTTCAGGATCTTGGCCGCGACCCCACCCCGGAAGAAATCTCGGAAGAGATTCACATGCCGGTGGATCGCGTGCGCGCCATCATGCGCATGAGCCAGCAACCGGTCAGCCTTCAAACCAAAGTGGGCGACAGCGATGGCGACACCGAGTTTGGCGATTTCATTGAGGACAACAGCAGCGTCAGCCCCATGGAACTGACTGCCATGAACCTCCTTCGCGACAAGCTCAAGGACGTTCTGGAAAGCCTCAGCGAGCGCGAACGCGCCGTTCTCGAACAACGTTTCGGCTTGGTCGATGGAGCCGGGCGCACGCTGGAAGAGGTGGGCCGTCAGTTCCACGTCACCCGCGAGCGCATTCGTCAGATCGAAGCTAAAGCCTTAAGAAAGCTGCGCCATCCCACCCGCATCCGCAAACTGGGCGGCTTCTTCGGATCGCAGTAACTGTGACACAGGCTTGCAGCCTGTGGGTGAGGCAGGCATTTTGCCTGCCCGGTCGGGAGCTTCCGCGCGGAGCGGTAACACAGGCCCCCAGTCGGTGCGTATGCCGGACATCCTGTCCGGCTACCATCCCCATCCCCCTCCGGGCAGCATGCCCGGCACACCCACAGGCTCCAAGCCCATAAGCATATACCTAAAGGTTGAAGTATGCATTGAGCTGGCTATGTTGGCTGATGCAACCGCGAACTTTGGTCGAGGATGAGTGGGAGGTGCTGCGGCACTTTCTTCCTGAAAACTTGGATG
>NZ_VAUV01000031.1 GCF_005780165.1 Phragmitibacter flavus
TTCCTCTGGAACGAGCCGTCCTGCAACTCGCCAGCAGCAACCGCAACGCCTCTTCCTCCCTCGGCAACTACGCCAACATCGCCGCCTGGGTCGACAACATCGACACCGACTTCGCCAGCTTCATGGAGGGCAGCGGCGGCAACCACGACTTCATCGACATCAACGGCGACCTCACCCTCAACCTTCGTGGTGGCATCACGGTGGAAACCCTCAACGGCTACACCGGCGTCTTCGGCGATGTCTTCAACCTCCTCGACTGGGTCGATCTCACCAACAACGGCTTCACCATCGGCGACCGCTACCGCCTCGGCACCGAAACCGGACTTGATCTCGTCCTCCCCACCCTCGCCGCCTCCTATCAATGGGATACCAGCCTCTTCGCCAGCCACGGCGTCCTTGTCGTCGTCCCTGAACCCACCCGCGCCACCCTCCTCACCGCCGCATTCGCCTTCCTGCTCCTCCAACGCCGCCGCAGAAAGTAAATAAGTAGAAGGTCCGTCCCGGGCCTTTCATTTATCCAACAAGGTTCGGGACGAGCCTTCTACTTTCCTTCCGCCAATCCCCTATGCGTCATTTTTGCCCCTTTGCTTGAGGCCCTAAACATGCTCCTGTGAAGCATGCCCGATCAGCGTCACTACGATGTCCTCATCCTCGGCGGCGGTTTCGCCGGAGTTTACTGCGCCCAACGACTCGTCAAACGCCTTAAAAAAAGCGGCAAAAACGTCGGCCTCATCGCCAGCGAAAACCACATGGTGTTCCAACCCATGCTCGCCGAAGTCGTCGGCGGCTCCCTCGCCCCACGCCACGTCGTGAACCCCATCCGCCACCTCTGTGAAGGGGCCGATGTCTTCCGCGGCACCATCCAGACCATCGACTGCGACAAAAAACAAGTCGTCATCGACGGCGGCCTCGCAGCCGGCCTCGTCTCCTTCACCTACGACCACCTCGTCCTCACCCTCGGAGCCGATGTCGACCTGAGCCGCATCCCCGGCATGGTCGAACACGCCTACCTCATGCGCAACGCCGGTGATGCCATGAAACTGCGCGCTTCCATCATCGCCCGCATGGAGGAGGCGAACCTCATCAACGATCCCGCCATCCGCAAACAGGTCCTCAGCTTCATCATCGTCGGCGGTGGTTACTCCGGCGTCGAAACGGCCGGCCAGATCCGCGACCTCCTCAACGTCATGGCCAGCCATTACGAACAGGTCAAACTCGAAGACACCTCCGTCACCCTCATTCACAGCGGCGACCGCCTCCTCCCTACGCTTTCCGCCCAGCTCGGCGACTACACCGGCAAAATGCTCACCAAAATGGGCGTCACCATCCGCTACAACTCTCGCGTCAAATCCGTCACCTCCCGCTCCGTCATTCTCGGCTGCGGCACCAAACTCGAAGCCACCTCCGTCGTCTGCACCGTCGGCAACGCGCCCAATCCCCAGATCCTCAAACTCGCCGAAAAAAAATCCCTTCCCATCGAACGCGGTCGAATTGTCGTCGAACCCACCGGCCAGGTCAAAGGCTGCACCCATCTCTGGTCCGCGGGCGACTGCGCCATCTTCCCCAAAGCCGGCGGCGGCGATTGCCCGCAAACCGCCCAGTTCGCCTACCGCCAGGGCCAGACGCTGGGCGACAATCTCATCGCCACGTTTGAGAACAAACCGCTCAAACCCTTCACCTTCCAGGGCCTCGGCGAACTCGCCTCCATCGGCCACCGCATGGCCGTCGCGGAAATCTTCGGCATGCGCTTCTCCGGTCTGATCGCCTGGTTCATGTGGCGCACCATCTACCTGATGAAACTCCCCGGTCTCGACCGCAAACTGCGCGTCATGAGCGAATGGACATTCGACCTTTTCTTTGCCCGCGATATCAACCTGCTCACTCCGCAATACACCTCGCCCCTTGAGGAAATGCACCTCGAACCCGGCGACATCCTGTTCAACCCCGGCGAACCCGCCTTCAGCTTCTACGCTGTCAAATCCGGCCACGTCGACATCACCGACGCCAGTGGACACATCGTCAAATCCGCCCGCACCGGCGACCACTTCGGCGAACGCGCGCTTCTCGAAGACCACATCTGGCGCTTCCAGGCCACCGCCATCGAACCCACCACCCTCGTTGCCATCGGCGACCGCACGTTTCAAAAACTCGTCGGCTCCATCGGCTCACTGCAAACCCTCTTCAACCGCACCGCCGAAACCTACGACAGCCCCCAAGAAATCGAGCAGGTCCTCGCCATGCTCCCCCAGCAGGCCCGCAACAGCAAGGTCTCCGAAATGATGAGCACCAACCTGTCGTTCATCAACCAAAACGCCCCGATCCACGACGCCCTCCACCTTTTCCAAACCGAACGTCACAGCACCTATCCCGTTGTCGACAACGACCAGCGCGTCATCGGCCTTCTCCGTCGTGGGGATGGCTACGAATGGTTCAAACACCACGTCGCCACCCCCCAGTCCACCGTGCGCGAACTTCCCCTCAAAACGCCCCTCATGATAGCCCCCGACATGCCGCTTCCCGAGGTCTTTGCCTCCATGGTCCGCAAAGGCGTCAACAAAGCCGTCATCGCCGATGAAAACCAAAAACTGCTCGGCATGCTCAGTCTCTCCGACCTCTTCTCAGCCCCCCAGGCGCCCGTTCCCACTGCTCCCGCTTCGAACGAACTCATCCCCGCCATGTAGTGTTAAATCCCCGTTGTCCGCAAGACGTCCCCCACTTCCATCGTTGCCATCGCCAACGATGAAACCCCTCCTCCTGTTCCTCATCATCCTGCTGCCTCTCGGCTCGCTTCAAGCCGAGACCCAGGGACCGCGAAGTTCCACTTCGCCTTCATCAACAACGGCCACGAAAGCCAAAATGCGAAGTGAAACTTCGCGGTCCCCCAACGCCAATCCCAACCGGCCAAGAGCCACCGCCAAACGCCTCCGCGCCATTCCACGAAACTGGCTCCAATCAACCACCGCCCTGGGCATTCGCTACGCCCTCTTCGCCGGCAGCGCCTGGCTGCTCGGCTACGTCCTTTTCAAAAATCGCTGGCTGCACCGAAAAGTCATCCCCGCCTTCCCCGCCAGCAAAAACGTGCGCCGCGAAATGCTCTACTCCGTCCGCACCGTCATCATCTTCGGCCTCGTTGGTGCCCTCACCCTCTTCGCCGTCCGGCAGGGTTGGACCCAGATGTATAAAAACATCTCCGACTACGGCAACCTCTGGTTCGCCCTCAGTATCATCCTCGGCATCCTCCTGCACGACGCCTATTTTTATTGGACCCACCGTCTGATGCACCATCGCCGCCTCTTCAAAATCTTCCATCGCGGCCACCATCTTTCCACCAATCCCATCCCCTGGGCTGCTTATGCCTTCGACCCGCTCGAAGCCCTCGTCCATGCCATGATCTTCCCCATCATCGCCTTCGCCTTTCCCATTCACCCCGTCGCTTTCGGCCTCATCATGCTCTGGCAAATCACCTTCAACGTCGTCGGCCACACCGGTTATGAATTCCACCCTCGCTGGCTCATGGACAGCTGGCTGGGCAAGTTCATGAACACGCCCACCAACCACGCCATGCACCACGAAACCATGCGCGGCAACTTCGGTCTCTATTTCAACCTCTGGGACCGCCTCATGGGCACCAATCACCAAGATTACGAAACGCGCTTTCGTGAAGTCACTCAACGGAAACCTTCACCCCTCTCCTACTCACCTCTCGCTCTCCCTCTCAATTCCGACCCCGCCATTGAAGCGAAGTCGGATGCGACAACTACCTGATCATCCGATCAGCGACGGCGGCGAAGCATCACCAAAACACCCAATGACACCAACAGAGCAGAGCCGGGTTCTGGCACTGCGACAGGGACCAGGGAAATATTGCTGAAGGTAAACACATTTTGGTTGCCGTTTTGACCACCCAGAAGGTTTACATCCGCCAAAGTGGCCGCACTGAAAGTCAGATCGAGTGAAGTCAGAGCCGTCGGCGCAATGAAATTGAAGGTCGCCACTCCGTCCTGAAGCGTGGTCCCCAAGGTCAGAAGGCCCAGAAGGTCCAGCAACTGTCCTCCCCCCTCCTGCGTCAAGGCACTGCCATCACCAGAAGCGCTGAAGCTTGCTCCGCTAAACGCCGCAACGTTCAAGCCGTCCCCCGAATCAATCGCAAACGAAATTGAGTAGAGTTGTCCTGCTGTCAGCGCCGAATCGAGGGTCAGCGATGCCGTCGAATTCCACTCATTGATCACGCTGGCACCAAGCAAGTTGTTCACCAGCGGGTTAACGACAGCACCCAGAATGGATCCCAAACCATCAAGGTCGAGATCACGCCCAAACACCAATGTATTGTTGTCCGTGTAGGTCTCGGCAAACAAATCCACCTCAGCAATGGTTCCCAAAAATGTGGAAACATCCGCATAAACCAAACCTTTGGCACCATGCGTCCAAGTCACATCCCCAGCTCCCATGGTCTGCGTCGTCAGCGTGCCATTCAACAAATCGGTCGAGACCGCTGCATTGGCCAAACCCAGCAAATTGACATTGACCGACACTCCGGCCGTGTCCCCCGACGCTCTCCGCGCCGAGAACTCCGGGTCAAAAAAATCCGCAGGCAAAAGATTCTGCCCCAGAGCCGTCGCACCCACTGCAAAAATGCTGAAACCCAGCACCCATTGACGCATTCTGCGCCTACCATTTGTTGCCCACGCATTAACAATCGCTTGTTTCGTTTTCATAACAGCATCCGGTTAAATTTCCGATCCCACCAAATTCCACATTATGTTCGCTAATAGAATTACTCTATAACGAATCCCAATGCAAAAAAATTTCAAAAGGAAATAGGTTTTATTTCAACGCTTTGCGAACCCTGTTTGTCGCCACCTGTTTATTAAAACAATCTCTTTGCATTATTCACACTGATCCAACAGCAGTGTTGTGATTCGCTCCGACGATTGATCAACCGCGTCCAATGCCACATTTCTTTCAACAGCAAATGCTTGCCGCGATCCCATTCGCTCCTTAAGTGTCGGGACAAGTGTTTGCCTACTACCTCCACAATCTCAGCCCCCATGTCATCCGCTTCGGTGAAGGTTTCGCCGTCCACTGGTATGGCCTCGCCTACGTCCTCGGCTTCTACTGCGGATACCTGCTGCTCGTCCGCTTCGCCAAAAAGGGCCTTGGCGAACTCAAGCCCGACCAGGTGGCCGACTTCATCACCTATTGCGCCCTGTTTGGAGTCGTTCTCGGTGGCCGTATCGGCTACATGTTGCTCTACAATTTCGACAGTTTTGTGGCCAATCCCCTCAGCCTTTTCAAACTTTGGGACGGCGGCATGGCCAGCCATGGCGGCATCGCCGGACTCGCCCTCTTCACCCTCTACTTCGCCCGCAAACACAAGATGTCCTGGACCGGCCTCGGCGACAACCTCGTCGTCGTTGCCCCACTTGGCATCTTCTTCGGTCGCATGGCCAACTTCATCAACGGCGAACTCTACGGCCGCACCACCGACGTCAGTTGGGCCATGAAATTCCCCACCGAAATCCACGAGCCCACCTTTACCCCTGCCGCCTCCACCACCCTCCCCTGGCAAACTTTTCCCCAGCACAGTCACGAAATCGTCAGCGCCGCCTCCCAGTTTCCCGATGGACGCGCCCAACTCGAGGCCATCCTTCACCCCCGCCATCCTTCCCAACTTTACGAAGGTGCTCTCGAAGGCCTGTTTCTGTTCTTCATCCTCTATGCCATCCGCATGAAGTGGAAAAATCTCTCCCACGGCATTCTCACCGGACTTTTCTTTATCCTTTACGCCATTGGCCGCATCGTCAGCGAGAACTTCCGCGAACCCGACTCCAGCCTTATCATGGGCATCACCAAAGGCCAGTTCTATTCCGTCTTCATGATCGTTATCGGACTCCTGTTCCTCGCTTGGGCCGTCTTCTTTAATCGCAAAAATCCACAAAATCCCAAACGCACACCGCTTGTCAGCTGAGCCCCCTCCGTGGTAGGGTGGGGTCATGGTCATAAGCCCCACCCGCACCCGCATTCGAGGCATCCCCACCCTGCTGGCCGCCTGCCTCCTCCTGCTCCCTCTGATCAGTCTGTGGGCCGACCCGGCCAAGCCAGCAGCTGCACCGCCAGCTGAAGAAAACCGTTTCATCCGCTTCCAGGAAGACGCCAACGGAGCCCGGCTCCAGTCCGGCATCGCCAGTTACCGCAATCCCAAAGGTGTCACCGTCACCCTCATTGGCGCGGTCCACATTGCCGACGCAGCCTACTTCGACGAACTCAACACCCTCTTCAAAAATCACGACGCCGTCCTGTATGAAATGGTTGGTGGTCCCATTGAAAAACGCATGTCGGTCGACAGCGATGAGGAGAGCGTTTCCAATCCCGCAGTGGCCGATCCCGCTGAACCTGAACCCGCTGCCGAAGCCGAAACCGCCGCCGCCCAGCGCATGTCCTGGCTCCCCGCCCTTCACAACACGCTCAAAAACTCCCTCGCTCTCGAAGGTCAGCTCGAAGGCATCGACTACTTCCAACCGAATTTCGTCCACGCCGACATGACCCACAGCGAATTCGCCAGCAAACAGCGGGAGCGCAATGAGGGATTCCTCGCGCTTTGGCTGCGCGCCGTCCAGGTCCAAATGGAGAATCCCCAAGTCACCACCAGCCAGCCCGGCCTGCTCAAAATCCTCGAAATCCTCGCCAGCAGCGACAGCGCCACCGAACTTAAACGTCTCGTCGGTCGCAGCTTCGACAGCGTCGAAACCCTCATCACCGGCATGGAGTCCGGCGAAGGCACCGTCATCCTCACCGAGCGCAACAAAGTCGCCATGAAAGTGCTTGAGGAACAAATCGCCCTCGGCAAAAAGACCCCGGCCATCTTCTACGGTGCCGCCCATCTCCCCGACATGGAAGACCGCCTCCTCGCCATGGGATTCACCAAAACCAACTCCACCTGGCTCAATGCCTGGACCCTTCCGCCTGAACCCGTCATTCAGACCAACGACAACAAGACAAAAGACAGAAGACCTGAAGGACAACGTTAGCCATGTCTTCCATCCTATTTACCCGATCCATGTCCGCCCTTCATCCCTTTGCCCTCCGCACCACGCAACTCCTCTTCTGTCTTCTCTCTTCCTGTCTTCTGTCTCATTGCGGCAGAAACTCCAAGGACCCCCAATTTACCGACACCAAAGCCCCCGGCCCCACCCCCGAAGGCATGGTCTGGATCCCGGGCGGCCAGACGCTCATGGGCTCCAATCACTCCCCTCACGAAAGCCCCATTCACGAAATCGCCGTCGATGGATTCTGGATGGACCAAACCGAAGTCACCAACGCCCAGTTCGCCCAATTCGTCGCCGCCACCAACTACATCACCCTCGCTGAACGCACCCCCAAACTCGAAGACTTCCCCGAAAACCTCCGCGCCAGCATCAACCCCGCCGACCTCGTTCCCGGAGCCCTCGTTTTCAGTCCTCCCGCCACCCAGCCGCGCACCCTCGACAATTTCCATCAGTGGTGGCGCTACCAGCCCGGAGCCAACTGGCGGCACCCTCAAGGCCCCGGCAGCAGCATCGAAAACCGCATGAATCACCCCGTCGTCTGCCTCGCTTGGGAAGACGCCAATGCCTATGCCCAATGGGCTGGCAAACGTCTCCCCACCGAAGCCGAATGGGAATACGCCGCCCGCGGTGGCACCGGACCCAAGACCTATCTTTGGGGCGAAGAAGACGCCAAGCGCGTCGAATTTGCCAACACCTGGATCGGCACTTTTCCCGTCGCCAGCGGCCCCGCCGCCTCCCTCAAAGGCACCACGCCCGTCAAACAATTCCCCCCCAACGAATTCGGCCTCCACGACATGGCCGGCAACGTCTGGGAACACGTGGCCGACTGGTATCAACCCAACTACCACGCCGTCAGTCCCCGACTCAATCCTCCCGGACCCAAAACCAGCTACGACCCCAACGAACCCGGCATTCAAAAGCGTGTCATCAAAGGCGGTTCCTGGCTCTGCAACCCAAGCTACTGCACCGGCTACCGTCCCAGCGCCCGCATGGCCAACGCCATCGACAGCGCCGCCGACCACACCGGCTTCCGCTGCGTCGTATCCGCAAAAAAATCCTAAGCAAAGAGTCAGTTTTATCCTTTCGCCTTTATCCTTTAGCCTTTCATGACCGACTCCCACGCCCACCTCGCCAGCAAACAATTCATCAACGACCTTCCCGAAATCATCTCCCGCGCTCGTGAAGCTGGGCTTACCCGCATCATCTGCATCGCCACCTCCCTCGAAGACTGCCCACGCGTCCTGGACATCGCCGACACCTATCCCGAAGTCTTCGCCACCGTCGGCATCCACCCCTGCGATGCCGATACCGTCGCCGCCAACGACACCACTTTCATCGATCAACTGCGGCACTTCGCCGCCCATCCCAAAGTTGTCGGCATCGGCGAAATCGGCCTCGACTATTACCACCAACCTCCCGAAGGATTCACCCTCGAAACGTGGAAAGCCCACCAGGCCTTCGTCCTCGAACAACAGCTCACGCTTGCCGCCGAACTCCGCCTCAACGTCGTTCTTCACAACCGTGAAAGCTTCGAAGACCTCGCCGCCCAGGTCCTTCCCTGGTCCGGCAAAGTGCGCGGCGTTTTCCATTGCTTCACCGGCACCGAACACGACGCCCTGCCTCTCATCGAAAAAGGCCACCTCATCAGCTTCACCGGCATCGTCACATTTAAAAACGGCCAACTCCTTCAACAAACCGCCCGCGCCGTTCCCGACGGCAGTTTCATGCTCGAAACCGACTGCCCCTATCTCGCCCCCATGCCTCATCGCGGCAAACGCAACGAGCCTGCTCTCGTCAAACACACCGCCGAGTTCATCGCCAACCTGCGCGGCCTCACCCTCGCCGAAGTCACCGCCCAAACCAATCAAACCGCCGATCAGTTCTTTACCGCCGCCGCACCACCAACTCGTTTTCCTTGAGCCGGCCTATGCGGTCTGCCAAGCGCAACTCCAGTTGGAACCGACCGCCTCCCACCTCAAACCCGACCGGCCCGATGTCTCCCGTCCCTGCCGACCATGAAACCATCACTTTCTCCGACCCTTTGGATGCTTGAAAATCTTCAAACACCATCCCACGACTGAACGTCGGCGTCGCCACCTTGCGCTGCCCAACATACCTCAGATCAAAATCCGCAAACTTCATCACCGCGCCCTTTTTGAACTTTACCTTTGCGCCATAGCTTGCCACAACATCCGCGCGGCATTGATTGCCCAGCATCAACAAGCCCAACATCAGCCAGAGCCTTAACCATCGTCGTCTCTTCATATTTTCTAAATGTCACTTCGCTCCCGACAGTGACCTTCGACTTCATCCCCTGACTCCCATGCGCCTCTCCGCTTTCATTTTCCTCTTTGCCATCGGCATCCTCAATCTCAACGCCGAGACCACCACCACCGCTCCCGCCGTCACCCTCAAGGCCACCACCGACAGGCCCGACTCCATCTACAAAACCGGAGAGCCCGCAACCTTCACCATCAGCTCCTCTCCAGCCATTGACGGCCCAGTGACCTGCATCCTGTCCAAAGACGGCATCCAAGCGCAACCTCCCCAAACCCTCAACCTGCAAAAAGGCAAAGCCACCCTGACCGGCACCCTCGACGAACCCGGCTTCCTCCAGCTTCGCGTCACCAGCCCTCACGCCAAATCCCACACGCTCGCCGCCGCCGCGCTCGATCCTCATCTCATCAAACCCAGCATGCCCGTCCCCGACGACTTCGATACCTTCTGGCAAAACCAAAAGGACGCCCTGGCCAAGATCCCGCTCAAGTCCACCCTCACGCCAGTGCCCGCCACGTCCTCCGCGCCATTCAAAAACATCGACGCCTTCGATGTCCAGGTCGACTGCCTCGGCGCTCCCGTTTCCGGTTACTTCGGAAAACCCAAAAACGCCAAATCCAAATCCCTTCCCGCCATCCTGTTTGTCCATGGAGCCGGCGTCCGAAGCGCCAATCTTGGCACCGTTCACTGGGCCACCAACGAAGGCGGCATGCTTACCCTCGACATCAACGCCCACGGCATTCCCAACGGCCAACCCGAGGAATACTACGAGCAACTTTCCAAAAACGAACTTCTCAATTACCGCGCCGAGGGTCGTGCCGATCGCGAAAAAAACTACTTCACCGGGATGTTCCTGCGCGTCATCCGCGCCATCGATTTTCTGACCGCCCAACCCGAATGGGACGGCAAAACCCTCATCGTCTACGGCACCAGCCAGGGCGGCTACCAGGCCTTCGCCGCCGCCGGTCTCGACTCTCGTGTCAGCTTCTTCTGCGCCGGGGTTCCTGCCGGGTGCGATCACTCCGGCAGTCAGGCCGACCGAGTCAACGGCTGGCCCAAGATGGTCCCCAACGACCCTGCAACCGGCAAACCCGATCCCCTTGCCCTGCAAACCTCCCGCTACCTTGATGCGGTCAACTTCGCCCAACGCGCCCACGGCAAAGGTGCCGCCATCACCGTCGGCTTCATCGACGTCACCTGCCCACCCACCAGCGTCTATGCCGCCTACAACGCCCTCACCATTCCAAAAACCCTCAATACCGAACCCCTCGCCGGACACACCAACACGCCTGCCGCGCTCAAATTCATGCAGGACGCCGCCCTCCAGCACGTTCGCGACATGAAAAGGATCTCGCCCTAAAATAACAAGCGAACCTTTTCCTCGTTTTTGGTAACGTATCACGAAAGCAAGGCGATCGCCTGCCGCCACATCCCCACTTCATTTGCGTCGAAACGTTCACCTTCGCCAGACCGCCCCTGCAAGATGCCCATTTGCGCTTGCGTCCATGTTGGGGCAAAGGTTCGTTACCCTCTTTGATCTAGTTCATGGAAATTCTCCGACTGCCAGGCCGCGCCTTCCTCAATTTCCTGTCCTACATGGGACAGTTGGCACAGCTGCTCGTTGACCTCGGCGGTGCCTTTCGCACCGGCGTCTGGCGCGTCCATCTCATCGCCCGGCAGATTGTCTCCATCGGCTTCGGCTCCCAGGTGGTCGTCATCGTCACCGGTGGATTCACCGGAGCCGTCTTCTCCGCGCAGACCTTTTTTAAATTCAAAGACTTCGGCGTCGAATCCGGCGTAGGCTCCATCGTCTCCGTCGCCATGTGCCGCGAACTCGGACCCGTCCTCGCCGGACTGATGGTTGCAGGTCGCGTCGGTGCCGCAATGGCCGCTGAAATCGGCACCATGAAAGTCACCGAACAAATCGATGCCCTGCGCGCCATGGCCGTCCATCCGGTCGACTACCTCGTCCTGCCCCGCTTCGTCGCCATGCTCATCTCCATGCCGCTCCTCGTGGCAGAAAGCATCTCCTTCGGCCTCCTCGCCTCCTACCTCGTCGTCGTCTACGGCTTCGGCGTCCCCGAACCCTGGTTCTGGACCCATGTGGTCGAACACACCAACCACGAAGACATCCTCTGCGGCATGATCAAAGGCTTCGTTTTCGGCATCCTCATCACCATCATCTCCTGCCACCAGGGCCTCGTCGCCGGCAACGGCGCGGTCGGCGTCGGACTCGGCACCACCCGCGCCGTCGTTTATTCCTCCCTCGCCCTGCTCATCGTCAATTTCTTCCTCAGCTTCTTCCTGAACTTCATCTTTCCCCTCGGCACCCCCATCTGATCACCATGCCGACACCCATCACCAACAAAAGCCCCTTCATCGAAGTGCGTGGACTGCACAAAAAGATCGGCTGGCAGCACATCCTGCGGGGACTCGACCTCACCGTCTACCAGGGCGAAACCCTCATGCTCATCGGCCCCAGCGGTGAAGGCAAAAGCGTTTTGTTGAAGCACCTCATCGGCCTGCTGCGCCCCGACGAAGGCGACATCACCGTCGCCGGCACCTGCATGACCGGACTGCGCGAACGTCAGCTCGCTCCCATCCGCAAAGAGATCGGCATCCTCTTCCAGAACGCCGCGCTCTTCGACTCCATGAACGTCGCCCAAAACGTCGCCTTCCCATTGATCGAGGGCGGCCTCCGCGACAAAAACGAAATCAACCAGCGCGTCCACGAAGCCCTCGAAGTCGTCGAACTCGAAAAACACAAGGACAAGCTCCCCGTCAACCTCTCCGGCGGCATGCGCAAACGCGTTGGCATCGCCCGCGCCATCGTCCCCAAACCGCACTGCGTCCTCTACGACGAACCCACTTCCGGCCTCGATCCCATCGTCTCCGACGTCATCGATCAAATGATCAAACGTCTGCAAAAACGCTATGGCGTCACCTCCATTGTCGTCACCCACGACATGAAAAGCGTCTTCAAAATCGCTGATCGCGTCGCCCTGCTCAAACAAGGCGTCATCTATTTTCTCGGCACTCCCGACGAACTCCGCAACTCCTCCGATCCCGTCATCCAGGACTTCATCGATGGCCGATCCCACATCACCTGCTAAACCACCGCCATGGAAGAATCCAACAAAAAAACCGAAATCCTCGTCGGCGTCTTTCTCACCTTCGGCCTCGCCCTCATCGGCCTGCTTTTCCTCCAGTTCAGCGCCGTCCGCGAGATCTTCAAAGACACCTACAGCCTCACCGTTCCTTTTGCCGATGGCACTGGCATCAAGGCCGGCACGCCCGTCATCCTCGGCGGTTCGCGCGTCGGTAAAGTCTCCGACCGCCCCCGCCTTAACGCCACTTTCAACGGAGTCATCATCCCCCTCGAAATCTACGAGACCGTGCGCATCCCCACTGACGCCAAGTTCGGCATCGGCACCTCCGGACTTCTCGGCGATTCCTACATCGAAATCCGCACCAGTGGAGCCAACACCGGTGCCTTCATCGAACCCGGAGCCGCCATCAGCGAAGATCAGATCGCCAAAGCCGGCGGTCTCGGCGGACTTCAGGACACCGCCCTCAACGTCGGCAAAAAAGTCGACCTCGCCATCGAAGACATCCAGGCCGCCGTCGCCGACCTTCGCCTCTCCCTCAAACGCATCAACGAAGGCGCCCTCTCCGAACAAAGCTCCACCGACCTCCGCGAAGCCATCGCCAGCTTCAACAAACTCGTCAAACGTCTCGACGAAGACACCCTCGGCGACCAGACCAGCAAAGACCTCAAGGACGCTGTCTCCAGCTTCAAAAACATGGCCGCCTCGCTCGAAGTCACCATGAAAAAACTCGATCCCGCCATCGAAAAACTGGACAGCACCTTTGAAAAAACCGACACCCTTCTCGGCAGTGCCGATGGAGCCATGAAATCCATCGACGGCAGCGCCAAAGCCATCGGCAATGTCGCCACCGACATCCGCCGCGGCGACGGACTCCTTCCCGCCCTGTTGCACGATGAAACGCTCAAGATCGAATTCCGCAATCTCATCAGCAACCTCCGCCAGCGCGGCGTCCTCTTTTACAAGGACAAATCCGGCGAAACCGAAGACGCCCCCGCCCGCCAGCGCACCACCCCCGCCACCGGAACTCGACGATAACGTCACCAATAAATCCGGCAGCAACCCCACAGACGAATCTAAATATATGAATAGGCCCGCAACCTGCTGGGTCTAAAAAATTGTCGTCCCCTCATCCTGTCCGTCAGGTCAACCTCACCTCAGTCAATCCGCCAAATTCGATGATCAATCCGTCCACCCGACTCATCGCCGAAGCCATCAAAGTTCAAGGTCGTTTTGCCCTCAACGACGACGGCGCTGCCGGTTCCGTATCCGCCGCCATCCTCACCTCCCAAGGCAACATCTACACCGGCATCTGCATCGACATCACCTGCGGCATCGGCACCTGCGCCGAACACGCCGCCGTTGCCGAGATGCTCAAACATCGGGAGACGCAGATTGAGATGATCGTCGCCGTCAAAAACCAGACCATCATCCCCCCCTGCGGACGCTGCCGCGAACTTCTTCTTCAGGTCGACGCCCGCAACATCGACTCCCGCATCCTTCTTGATGGCGGCCAGTCCATGACCCTTTCCGAAATGCTCCCTCACCCCTGGCTGACCATGCGCCCCCGCAACCGCACCCCCGCCCAGCCACTCCCGCTCGCCCCAGAAAACCTCCCCACCATCCTTCCCAGGCTCGAATCCCTAAAACTTCCTCACCGCGAAAAGCGCCAAAAACGCCCCGCCTGACCTCAATTTGGAGTGCGGTGCTCTGCACCGCTTTTCAGTGACGCAAGATACCGCCACCTTCCTCCCTTGGCCCACCCCCTGCTCATGACTCACTCTCATGAGCAACCTCATCCGCAGCTACGCCGCCACCACCAAAGGCGGCCTCCTCGAACCCTACGAATTCGACCCCGGCCCACTCGGTGACGAGCAGGTCGAAATTGCTGTTGAATACTGCGGCCTCTGCCACAGCGACCTGTCGATGCTCGAAAACGACTGGGCCATCTCCACCTACCCTTTCGTTCCCGGCCACGAAGCCGTCGGCAAAGTCATCGCCGTCGGCGACCGCGTCAAAAACATCACTCTCGGTCAGCGCGTCGGCCTCGGCTGGATGTCCGAAAGCTGCAACGCCTGCACTCACTGCCTCTCCGGCGACCAGCACCTCTGCCTCACCGCCGAAGCCACCATCGTCAACCGCCCCGGGGGGTTTGCCGACCGGGTCCGCTGCCACTGGATGTGGGCCATTCCCGTTCCCGATACCCTCGATCTCTCCATCGCTGGCCCCCTTTTCTGCGGCGGCATCACCGTCTTCAGTCCCATCGTTCACTGCAACGTCAAACCCACCGACCGCGTTGGTGTCATCGGCATCGGCGGACTCGGTCACCTTGCCGTTCAGTTCCTCGCCAAATGGGGCTGCGAAGTCACCGCCTTCACCTCCAGCGACTCCAAACACGCCGAAGCTTTGCAAATGGGCGCCCATCATGTCGTCAACTCACGCGATGCTGATCAGCTCAAAAAAATCGCCGGTTCCCTCGACTTCATCATCTGCACTGTCAACGTCGCCCTCCCCTGGGACGCCATCCTCACCTGCCTTACCCGCAGAGGTCGGCTCCATTTCGTCGGTGCCGTCCTCGAACCCGTCCCCGTCGCCATCTTTCCGCTGATGGAAGGTCAAAACTCCATCTCCGGCTCCCCCATCGGCGGCCCCGTCGTCACCGCACAAATGCTCGACTTCTGCGCCCGTCATCAAATCGCCCCCATCACCGAGCACTTCAAACTCAGCGACGCCAACGCCGCCCTCGACCACCTCCGCTCCGGCAAAGCCCGCTACCGCATCGTCCTTGAAAACGACCTCGCGTAGATGGCTCCTCTTTTGGAGTGCGGTGCTCCGCACCGCTTTGGCTCACGTTTAATATCGCTCCACACCCCCACGTCAGCCAGAAACCCCCCACCCATATTCCAAAGCGCCGCCAAGCGGCGCACTCCAAAATATCCTCCTCAATTTGGCACTTTTGGACGACTTTGCGTAAATAGCATTGTCGCCAATCATGAAAAAAAGAATCCGCCAGGCAGCGCTGCCATTCCTCTGTCTGCTGACCCTGCAGATTCCCCTGCCAGCGGCCAGCCCTGACGCAGAACAACTTTTCGTCCGCCGAATCAAACCCCTCTTCAGCGAAAAATGCCTCGCCTGTCACGGCAACGAGCCTGAAAAAATCAAAGGCGGTTTCGACATGCGCAGTCGCGAGGCCATTCTCAAAGGAGGCGACAGTGACCAGCCCGGCCTGATCACCGGCAACCCCGAAGAAAGCCCGCTCTATCTCGCCTCCACCCGTCGGCATGACGACTGGGAAGCCATGCCTCCCAAAGAAGCCGACCAGCTCTACGCCGAGCAACTTCAATGGATCAAAGACTGGATCGCTGGCGGCGCGCCCTGGCCCGATGACGAACGCGTCCAACTGATCGCCCGCACTCACGAAGCCGAATGGGCCAAGGAAGACGGCACCCCCATCAAAACCTCCGGTGGTCTCTCCCCCGAATGGACCAACCGCAAGTATCAACCCGCCGACCTGTGGGCTTACCAACCCGTCATCAAACCCCACACCCAATCCACCGGGCCCGCCGCCATCGACGAACTCATCGCCCTTCACTTTCCTCCATCCCTTCAACCCTCCCCTGCTGCCGACCCTCACACTTTTATCCGTCGCGCGACCTTCGACCTCACCGGCCTTCCGCCCACTCCTGAAGAAGTCAAAACGTTCACCGCCGCCCACGCCCTTGATGCCAACGCCGCCATCCTTGCCTTGATTGACCGCCTTCTCGACTCCCCCCACTACGGCGAGCGTTTGGCGCAACACTGGCTCGACGTCGTTCGTTACGCCGACAGCAGCGGCTTCGCCAACGACTACGAACGCGGCAACGCCTGGCGTTATCGCGATTACGTCGTCCGCGCCTTCAACGACGACAAACCCTACCGCCAGTTCATCCAAGAACAAATCGCCGGTGACGAACTCGCTTCTGAGCCATCTCAAATCTCCAATCGGAAATCTGAAATGCTCATCGCCACCGGCTTCCTTCGCATGGGCCCTTGGGAACTCACCGGCATGGAAGTCCCCAAAATCGCCCGTCAACGTTTCCTCGATGACGTCACCAATAGCGTCGGCGAAACCTTCCTCGCCCATTCCCTGCAATGCGCGCGGTGTCACGACCACAAATTCGATCCCGTCCCCACCATCGATTATTATTCCATCCAGGCCGTCTTCGCGACCACCCAGATCGCCGAACGCGACTCCGCCTTCCTCCCCACCGAAAACACCGCCAATTTCGACGAACGCCGCTACCTCCAACTCAAACGCGAAGAACATCAACAAACGCTGACCGCCCTCGACAAAGTCCAGCTTCAAAACGCCCAAACCTGGTTCCAACAACACGCCAAAGACCCCGCTGCATGGAACGCCGCCGTTGAACAGACCACCCGCAAACGTCGCGACTCCTCCGACCTCTTCACCGTCACGCGCCACACCCTCCTCAAACAAGGCATCGCGGAAGATTCCTTCCCTCCCAAACTCGTCGGTTTCACCCCCGAACAATTCGGCATGGAACGCGCCGCCCGCAAAGGCCTCGAACGCCTGCGTTGGGAAATGGATCGCTACGAACCCTACGCCCTCGCCGTTTACAACGGTCGCACCCCGGAAATGAAAAGCGTTTATGCCCCGCTGCGACCTCCGGCCAATCCTCTTCAATCCGGCGAACTCGAGCAAACCAGCATCCTCACCGGTGGCGATCCCTTCTCACCCGACCAATCCGTGAAACCTGGCGTTCTCAGCGTGGTCGATCCCACCAAAAAACACCGCATCCCCGACTCCATCGCCGGTCGACGCAAAGCCTTCGCCGCGTGGATTGCCGATGACCAAAATCCCCTCACCTCCCGCGCGATCGTCAACCGCATCTGGCTCTGGCACTTCGATCAACCCATCGCCGGAAACCCCAACAACTTCGGCGGCACCGGCAAGAAACCCACCCATCCAGAACTGCTCGACTGGCTCGCCGCCACCTTCGTCGAACAAGGCGGATCCTTTAAAAAATTGCACCGACTCATCATGACCAGCGCTGCCTATCAACGCAGCTCGCAATCCCCCAAAAGCACCCTCGCTCGCGAAGATCTCGAAAAACATTACGCCACCTTCAAACCCCGCCGCCTCAGCGCCGAAGAACTTCGCGACACCATGCTGGCTACCAGCGGAGAACTCAACCCCCCCCTCGGCGGCATTCCCAACCGACCCGAAATCAACCTCGAAGCCGCCATGCAACCCCGTCAGGTCATGGGCACCTTCGCCTCCGCATGGGTCCCCAATCCCCAACCTGCCCAGCGACACCGCCGCTCCCTCTACGCCCTCAAACTTCGCGGACTCAGCGATCCCATGCTCGAAGTCTTCAACCTGCCCGGACCCGATTTCTCCTGTGAGCGCCGCGAAACCAGCACCGTCACCCCGCAAGTCTTCGCCCTCTTCAACAGCCAGAACAGCCACGCCCGCGCCCTTGCCCTCGCCCACCGCGTCCTCATCAAGGAAGGCCACGACCACGAAACCGCCATCCAACGCTGCTTTACCCTCATCTACCAACGCCCATCCAAATCATCCGAACTCACCGCCTGCCTTGCTCACTGGCGCGCCATGCAAACGATTCAATCCACCGCCACCTTCACTCCCATGAAGCCACCTTTGGAAGTCCGCCACAGCGCCGTCGAAGAAAACACCGGCGAGAAGTTTACCCTCATCGAAAAACTCCACGCCAACGCTGACTTCATCCCCGACCTTCAGCCTTCCGACTGCGACGCCCGCACCCGAGCCCTGGCCGATGTCTGCCTCGTCCTTCTCAACACCAACGAGTTCGCTTATGTCTACTAACAAATTCCCCTGCGCCGGCGTCCGTGCCCTGCATGCCCCCACGCGCCGCGATTTCCTTTACAGCCTCGGTGCCTCACTCGGCAGCGTCGCCTTCAGTTCCCTGCTCGCTGCCCAGGAGAAACAAGGTCACCTTCCCGCCAAGGCCAAAAACGTCATCTTCCTCATGATGGAAGGCGGTCCTTCGCACATCGACACCTTCGATCCCAAACCCCTCCTGGACCGCATGCACCTCAAGGAATTCACCCGCGAGGGCCAGCAAAAATCCGCCATGGAAAGCGGCAAACGTTATTACGTGCGCAGCCCCTTCAAGTTCATCAAGGCCGGACAAAGCGGAGCCGACATGGCCGAAAACTGGAGCCATCTCGCCAAGGTCGCCGACGACCTTTGCTTCTTCCGCGGTTGCACCGTCGACAGCGTCAACCACCCCACCGCCATGTATCAGATGAACTGCGGCAATCGGTTTGGCGGCGACCCCGGCATCGGCGCATGGATCAACTACGGTCTCGGCTCCCTCAACCAAAACCTCCCCGGCTTCATCGTCCTTCCCGAAGTCAGCTACCCTCAAGGCGGCGCCGCCAATTGGAGCAACGGCTACCTTCCCGCCCAGTTTCAAGGCACGCCATTGCGCCCCAAAGGATCGCCCATTCTTGATCTCTCCCCACCCGCTGGCATCACCACCGAACACCAACGCAAAAATCTCGACCTCATCGCCCAGCTCAATCAAAGCCACGCCGCCGAACATCCTTATCACGACGAACTCACCGCGCGCATGGACAACTACGAGCTCGCCTTCCGCATGCAGATGCAGATCCCCGAAGTCCTCGACCTCACCAACGAAGATCCTGCCACCAAAACCCTCTACGGCATCGACAACCCCTCCACCGATGCCTTCGGACGCAAGTGTCTCCTCGCCCGCAAACTCGTCGAAAAAGGCGTCCGTTTCGTTCAGCTTTATCACGGCTCCTGGGACAGCCACGACTACATTGAACGCGCCCACGACAACCTCGTGCGCGGCGTCGATCAACCCATCGCCGCTCTCATCACCGACCTCAAACAACGCGGCCTGCTCGACAGCACCCTCATCGTCTGGTGCGGAGAATTTGGGCGCACTCCCGACAACGGCGTGCGCGGCGGCACCGCTTACGGACGCGACCACAATCCCAACGCCATGACCATCTGGCTCGCCGGAGGCGGCTGCAACGCCGGCCACACCATCGGCGCGACTGACGAATTCGGCATGCAGGCCGTCGAAGGCAAGGCCCACATCCGCGATTTTCACGTCACCCTCCTCCGCCTCCTCGGCCTCGACGACAACAAACTCACCTTCTACCACGGCGGTCGATTCAAACAACTCAGCCAGTTCGGCGGCACCGTCATCAAGGACCTCATCGCTTGATCAATGGATTAATCGCATGGTCGACCCCTCATCCCATTCCAGCACGGAAAACCTGGTCCTGCTTCTCACCCAGCATCAGGATCAACTCTTCCGCTACATTTTCAGCCTTGTGCCGCGTGAAGCCGATGCCCGCGACATCCTTCAAGAAACCAGCCTCGCCCTGTTCCGTAAACTCGACCAATACGATCCCACCCGCCCCTTCCTCCCCTGGGCCTACCGCTTCGCCTATCTCCAGGTGCAACGACACCGCGAAAAAAACTCCCGCTCTCCTCTGGTTCTCTTCAGCGAAGACATCGTCGACCTCCTCGCCAGTGAACGCGCCCACATCGAACCCCAACTCGAAGAACGCCTTCATCATCTCGACCACTGCCTCGAAAAACTGACCGCTTCCGAAAAAGATCTCATCACCCGCCGCTACGCCCTTCGCCAAAGCGCAGAGGAGATCATGCAACACTCCGCCCTCACCCGCCGCACCCTTTTTCGCAATTTGGAGATGCTTCGCCAGCGCCTGCATGAATGCGTCACCCAACAGCTCTCCTCCATTTCCCCTTCATGAATCTCACCACCCTCATCCATGCCCGGCTCGACGGTGAGATCACGCCCGAGCAACTGCAACAACTTGAAAACCATCTGCGCAACGACTGGCAGGCACGCCGACACTATCTTGAACTCGCCGACCAGCACGCCCGCCTGCTTCAGCAACCCGCCATCAACACCGGTCGACTCCAGGAGCAAAGAAATTCGGAAACCCCCATCCGCGCCCCTCGATGGAGACCCGCCACCACCCTCTCTCTCATCGCCCTCGCCGCCACCATCGCCTTTGGCATCTACCTGTTCCAACCCCCGCCATCCAATTTGGAACCCACCTCCAACGGCGTCGCCATTCTCAGCCAAACCCTCGACGCCGAGTTTGCTAAAGACACCACTCTTTCCCGAAGCGACACCCTCAGTCCCGGCATCATCCGCATCGACCAAGGCCTCGCCCAAATTGAATTTTTCAGCGGAGCCACCGCCCTGATCGAAGGCAGCGCCGAGATCGAAATCATCTCCGCCTGGGAAGCCCGTTGTTTACGTGGTCGCGTCCGAGTTCACGTCCCGCCCGCCGCCAAAGGTTTCCTCATGCACGCCCCCGACATGAAACTCGAAGACCTCGGCACCGAATTCGCCCTCAATGTTCAGGATCAAACCAGCGCCGTGCATGTCTTCGATGGCGAAGTCATCGCCCACACTCCTCGACAGAAACCCGCCAGCCTCACCCGAGGCATGACCTTCTCGCCCGCCACCACCTCCTCAACCTCTCAAGATTTCCTCCCCATCAGCCAGATCCAGGACCTCGTTCAACAGCGTCAGAACCAACGCTTCGAATCCTGGAAATCCTCATCCCAACAATCCCGCCACGATCCCCGACTCATCGCCCTTTATCTGTTCAACCAGGAAAGTGCCGACCCATGGGATCGACTCATCAACAACCTTACCCTACCCCCACAAGATCAACGCGCCGGAGGTGCCGTCGGTGCCCGCTGGACCCAGGGCCGCTGGCCGCAAAAACAAGCCCTTGAATTCAAACGCCCCGGCGACCGCGTGCGCATCAACCTCGACGGCACCTACAACGCCCTCACCTTTTCCTGTTGGATCAAAGTTGACTCGGTCGACAAAAAATACAATTCCCTGCTGCTTACCGACGGTTACGAAAACGGCGAACCTCACTGGCAGATCTTTGAAGATGGCAGCCTGATGTTTTCCATCAAACATCAACCCGACCACGTCCCGCCCTCCACCAAATACAACCAGATCTACTACAGCCCTCCCGTATTCCATTCCGACACTCTCGGACGCTGGCATCACATCGCCGTGACTTACAACAACACCGACGGCACCGTCATCCAATACTTTGACGGTAAACCCGTCAGCCGCGCCATCTCCCCTCTTCATCAACCCGGACGCCCCATCACCTACGGCCCCTGCGAAATCGGCAACTGGGGCCTGCCCACCTCCCCCAGCAATTTTCCCATCCGCAACCTCAACGGCTCCATCGACGAATTCGCCATCTACCACACCGCCCTCACCCCCGCCGAAATCTCCACCATCTTCACCACCGGCAGCCCCCAATAGCTCGATCCAGCGATCACGCAACGTAGGTTTGACCACAGAACATGGCGACATCTACCCGCGAAGTCCATTGCCATTCACCACCGGCACCACGTTGAAGGCAGTGCAGCAGTCACTAGACTAAAAGGGTATCTCATCATCATCGTCGATTTCATCAATCGTCTCCCGATTTCGCTCCATCTCTTTCTGGTGCAGAACGTCGTGGTGACCTTCTTGATGCAACCACACGTCGCAGGCGTTTCGTCTCAAAAATTCGTCGGGTTCCATCCCGTCAACGGTCCTCACTTTTCTTCTGTTCTGCTTTCCTCCAACAAAGTGAGTCTCCCCCCGAAACTGGCCTAGGTTGTCATGGTGAAAAACGGATTTCTTTTTCATTTATTCGACAACACCGACCAACGGCCAGCTCAGCAGGGCTTCGCAACCAATCCAATCTGAAGGAATCTCAATTCATTGTTTCCAGTTCAACTCTAGCCTCCTGCCTTCTTTCGCGCAGTCGACCAAATACAAGTTGATGAGATTTTGGTAGGGAATACCGGTTTCAGTTGAAAGGGACTTGAAGTAGTGGATCACGTCCGGCTCAAGGCGGATGGTCACCGCCTTCTTGAGCCGCTTGACATAAGGGTTCCGCTCCGCTTTGGAAAAATCGTATTCTTTCCTCATTTTAGGTTCTCCCAATAGGGTTTTTGTTCTTTGGTTCTGGCTCGCCGGGCAGAGACTATTCGAATGGATGAGCCTTTCTGCCTAAAACAGTGAACCACAACAAGCACGCGCAATTTAGCCCCCTGTCCCATAATGATGAATCTCTCTTCTTGCTGAGAGTGGTCAGGATCAGGGATGACCAAGGCATGCTCGTCTAAGAAAACTGCCCGGGCTTCCTCGAATGTGACACCGTGCTTGGCAGCGTTCCTCGCAGCCTTGACCGGGTCCCATTCAAAGGAAAGATCATTCACTCAACAGGAGCAATATATCATATTGCTCATCGCAGCAAGTCATATTTTCTCAAAGAAACCGAATCCGCAAAACGAGGGATCAAAGCGTTAACCGGAACACCTCCACGCCGATCCGGCACCATGGAGCCAATCATGCGCACCGAATGCACCCAACACACCCGATGAATTGGCCGAAGAATAAAAGTAGAACGCTTAAGAGCTTCCCCCCTTTGCTCACGTTTACCCGTGATTTTGGACAGCGACCTGTTCAACAACTCCTGGCTCTGGTGCGCTTCGCGACCAAAGTTGACTTGAGGGTTGGACTCCTTTTTATTTCATTCCTGACATGATCCCATACCCGATAAATATCGAAACTAAACCAGCTCCGACTGCAGCTACCCATTCGTCCTTTTCCCTCGATTTCAATATCATCGGAGTGGCCAGGCCACCTATCAGTGCAATTACCGCCCACGTAAAAAATCCTAGAAATCGAACTACCATTGCCCCTTGATTCGGAGCGGCAGTATTTAACGGACCCGACGCCCACACTGTCAGCATCGCAACAATTGGCGCGCTCCATATTGGCCATATCAGCTTGAGACCGCGTGGTTTCATATTTCAGCTTCACGCTTCATCGCCGTAAAACGACGCATTGCAAGCTTTGATCGGTTTGTGTTTCGTCATGCCAACGATTCGGATCAGGCAATGGCGAGGAGCGGACGTTGCTGACCCGACGGATAGCCTCCGAGCCGTTGCTCGCATCCGTTTGGTTCGCCCTTGTTGTCGGTGGTGGCTGTGCGTTATTGGATACCCTTTCGATATTGCGACGATCAAGCTCCGAGTTCATCCGCTCCAGGACTGCACGCGACCACACGGGACGGTGTGATGTGGAACGGCCTCCACGAAAATGGACAACCAAGACTCCACAAGTGAAGCACATAAGATAGTCGGTCGTATCCCTGTTCCGAACAAGTCGCACACCATGTCGTGGCATGAAGTCGCACATCGTCCGAGGACGATCCACAAATGACGTGCTCAATAACGAGGCCCAACTCGAAACCTCGGCAGGGCCGGAGACTCGGAATGATCCAAGAACTGGGAAATCATGAAATGCGGGCAAACTGAGAAGATGTTGGGCTCGGGACGGATAGTTCATGGTCACGTTCCATGTCTCCAAAGGCAGGAGCGAATAAATGGTAATCTCGTCCGCGCCGATGAACTCCCGAGAAGCCGATGAGTCACTACCAACGATAACCTCCGGGGGAGCTGCCGCGCACCCAACGAGAAGGCAGATCGCTAATGCTGTTACCAGAGTCCGCATTTCAGTTAGGCGAACGTATAGCTCATCCACGGCGGGGCTGGAAGCCTGAATTCAAACTGAAGCATACTCGCCGTTGGATGGATCGACTTTTTAGCCTCTTTGGTCTGTGATGACATACCACGCGTTCAGACTCTTGTCCCACGTTATGCGGTTGATGGTGTAGTCTGCGGGATTAAAGCTCATCGGCTCGACTTCTGGATCATCGTCTTCATCTCCACTCTCACCCTCCTGCAGCACCTCCGGTTCCGCCTCAATCTGTCGGAGCAAATCACCGAATACTCGGGATACCCTCCAGATAAAATCGCTCGGCTCAATAGCGCTCCCCACACCATTAAGGGTATAGATAGTGTTTGAACTGTGGAAAAAGATGTTCGAGGAGGTTTTCGAGAGCGGAAGCTTGCGAACTAGGCGGCCGAAGTCATCGACCGCCACAACCTCAAGATATTCAAACGAATCCGCCCGAAGTGCATCTCCCACAGGATATCCCACATTCACCGCGAATCCGGCAGATGGATTTGAGTTGTCTTGCTTCCAAAATGGATCATCCGCTGGAATGCCCAACTTCTGGAGCATATCCGGCTCTGGCAGCTGACCAGTCAACCGCGCTCTCTTCTGAAAGAGGTCAGCCCAGCGGGACGTCTTCGGGTCATCGAACGTCGGCTCCCGTATACACCGGATAAAGCTCAGTAAGCGTTTGATCATTTTCCTCGGCTAACGTTGAGTCCTCCTACGCCTGACCGGGGGCGAGGATGGAACACGGGGTTGAGGTTGTAGCGGTCATGGCGGCGAGAACTGGAGTCAGGCGTTAGGGGCGAGGCCTTGTTCTACGTCTTCTTTATTCCGGCTTTAACTAGAAGCTCTTGAAGGAGCTGCCGGTAGCGGGCCTTGACGTCATCAATATCTACTTGGGGTGTGATATAAGTGCGGTCATGCGCAGCAGTATCGCCAAGCTGCTTTATCTCCTTCATTGTTTTCGGAGAATTGCGCGACAATGTTATGGCTGTGTCTGCTGATATGGTCGCTACCAATCGTTCCAGCATCATAAAAACTCCATTGACTTGAATCTGATGCTGACGACCCTCTTGAATGTAAATCTCGATAATCAGAGACTCCATCAGACGCCGACACAGAACAGCACACGCGTCGTAAAGCCCATACTCATAGGTTGCATTAATTTGGTGAACCATCTGTTCCAAATAAGGACGTGTTCCTGTTATCCATTCTGTAGGAATGACGTTCCCGACAACCTTAACCTTGCGAATGCTTAATACGTCGCTATAGGCGGCATCAAGTTCGCTGAGCCTCCGCAAATCAAGCTGAAAGGTGCCCTTCTGTTTGCCCTTTGCTGTGTATCGACTACGAGAAAGTTCATCGCGCAATCGAGTCACATTAGCCTTCGGAAAGCCTTCCTCGTGTAAATCCGATGCCAATGCACCTGCCGACCGCTCTTCAAATTCCTGTGACTGCCTGTAATAGTAAAGCAACGCGACTGCCCTATCCAAGTGGGAAAGGTCAAGAGTCGCGAGATGATGGGCAAATTCCGAGCGATCAATCATCGGTCTTACCCTTAAGGATATCCTCCATATACTTAACGCCTCTCCGACTCAGCTTGTAGTGGACGGGTTGGCCCTTCTTCCGAACTTTGTCACCCATCACATACTTGGCCGCCGTTTTGGTTAGGGTGTTAGACACATTGGCGACGTGGATCGGAATTCCAAGATCCTTCGTGATTTGGCTAATCTCACCGGTTGTCAGACCCTGATCATGTTCGAGATGCTGGTGGGCAACAAAGAGCGGAAGCAAAATCCTATTCACCTGACCAACTTTGTCCAGAATAGCTGATTCAATCTCTTCTGCCTCATCGCAGTTTTTGATAAGGTTGATTATTTCATTGAGATCAATGCCATTCCCTTGAGTTGGATTGCTCTCCGATTTTGCCCGAGCGCCGGAAACCTTTTTTATAGAAGTCTTCTGTTTTGGAGTCTTCACGGCAGCCGCTGTGGATGCCGTTGAACCGCCGCCGTAGAGCTGAAGAAGTCGTGCAACTTCTTCTGGAGTTCCGTCGATGGTCACTACTGTTCCGTCTGGTAGTGTTATTGTTGCTGATGGCATTGGTTTATTTCGTAGAACAGAGGGTTAATTTGATGTTTTGCGGATAATATCACCCTATATGCTTCAAATTTGAAGGTTTTTCGAGAGTTGATCCGATTTGGGATGCAAAATAACACGGATTTTCAGGTGTTATTCTTCAAAAATGGAGATTTATGCTCGAATCGAGGTGTTATTTTGCACGTCAAATAACAAAATTTTTCCATAGGGTCTCCAGTGACCGGTCCCGAATAGGTGGTCATGAACCAGGGTAGTCGTTTCGAATCGGTGGATCAGCTTCCCCCCTCCTCGGAGGCTGCACGCACCTTCCCTGTCACTGCATGCGCCTTCCTTCAAATCTTGACCCTTGACCCCAACAAAACCTACCCCACCGGCAGCACCTGCGGCCGGATCACGGCGATCCCCATTGGCTCCATGACTTCCTGAATTTTTGAGAACATCGCGTCATCCTCATAGGTCCCCACAATCGCCCCGCCGCTGCCGGTGAACTTGGCACTCGCCCCCACGGAACGCGCGGCTTCCACCATGTCGATGTTGCCTTTGCTGATCTGATACAAACGACGACGTAGATCAAAATTCTCGTTCAACAACGGTCCAATGTCACGACCACGACCGCTCAACAACATCTCCTTCACGCGCTCCGCCAAAGCGGCCCAGTGATACATCGCCGAAACCACATCCCGCTCGCCACGCTTCCAACGACTGCGGATGTCGTTGTGAAACACTTCGGTCCCCTCGCTCAACTTTTTCGTGTAGGCGACATACAGCGGCGGCAGCAGGGTCGGATCGATCTCCTCATAAATCCCATGGCCCAACTCCTCCACGTGACCACGGTTGAAGTCCATGAACACCACCCCTTCAAAAACCTGAATCACCCGGTCCTGCAATCCCGCTGGAATGCCAAGTTCATCGTTCTCCACGCTCAACACCAGATTCGGCTGCTTTTCCTTCGGCACCTCAACCTCATAAAATTCCATCAGCGCCCGCATGCAGGAACAAATGATCGCACTGCTGCCCGCCATTCCCACTTGCGGCGGAATGTTGCTCTCATACCTCAGCGTAAAGTTGCGGTCGTGAAGCGCGATCCCTTCCCGCACGCAGTAATCGTGAAACACCTTCACCGTCGCCTTCAGCAATCGGATGCCACCATAATAACCAAACTGCCCTACGTCCTTCGCCAGATGCGAGATGTCATCAAACACGGAATGGTCCCGGTAATTCGGCTCGATCCGCAGCTCCGGCGTCTCATACAGCACCACCTCCGCCTCAAAATTGCGGATGATGAACGAAATCGTCTTTCCAAAATAGCCATCGGAAGGATTGCCGACCAGGCCGGCACGAGCATAGGATTTTTTGCGGATGACCATACAAGACAAATAAAACGAGACCGTGACAAAAACGGGCGACACCTATAAAAATGACTCGCGCAAAATACAACCCCCAATCCACGACTCGCCCCATCTGTTTTATTGCCCTCCTCCCGAAACCAAAACCTCTCCGCTAAGTTTCACCCTTTTTCACACGTTGAATTACAGCCACCTGCGTCCATCCCATTCCTTTCCTCATCCATGAAAAGACTCCTTCCTCTTCTCGCCTTCGCCCCGGCCCTGCTCTCCGCCCAAACTGCGACGGAACCACCAGCTGCCGCAGCTACAGCCACTCCCAAAGTCGCCCTTACCGCCGACCAGATGGCCAACCTCACCAAACAACTCGACCAAATCGAGGAGACCATCACCAAAAATCGCGATGAGGCCCTGGGCACCGCGCTCTCGCAGTTCCGCTCCGCTGCCGGCAGTGAAAAAGCCGCCGTCGATCTCTACCTTTCCTGTGAAAAACTCGTCGAATTTGACCGCAAGGACCGCAAAACCACTGATTTCCAGGTCTGGAAGGACAACAACGCCGGCATGCTCAGCGACCCCGAATTCGGCCCCGCCATCAAACTTCAAATCGAATACACCCTGCTCTCCCTCCAGGCCCAGCAGGTCGAAGAAATCGACACCCTCATCGCTCCGCTCCAGGCCTTCCTCGGTCGCGCCGTTGGCCTGGTTCAGGAAAACACCAAACACACCGCCTCCGGTGTCGTCGAGGCCGCCGACAGCAATAAAAAAGGAAACGCGCCGCGAGGCAGGCAGGGCGGCCAGAGACCGGCCGGCATGACGCTCGGCATCCTCCAGGGCGGCGGCAACCGTGGTGGTGGCGATGTCAAATCCAGCGTCTTCAGCCGCGCCTACCAGCTCGAAAACTACTTCACCCGCCAGGATTGGGAATACGTCCCGCTCAACATCGCGGGCATCTACTCAAAGGTGATTCTTCCCTTTTACCTCGAGAACAAGCCTGCTGAATTTTCCGCCCAGTGGGACATGCGCATCAACACCGAGCTCTCCCTGCGCAAGGCCCTCCAGAGCGAAACCGAATTCCAGGTCTACTACAAGCAAAACTACCCCCAGCTCGTCTGGGCCAAATCCCAGAGCCTGTTCTCCAACAGCATCAACAGCATCCAGGCCCTGGCTGACATGCTCAAAATCATCCGCGAAAACCCCACCCATCCCAACGCCAGTGCATGGGTGAAACAACTTCGCGAAAACGTCAACCAGGTGCAGCCCACGCCCGCTTCTCCCGCATTGACCGAGCCCGCCGCCGCCGCCGTCAACTGACCGACGCCACCGCCCGCCTTGTTGCCTCAAAAGTAAATGACACCGGGGAGGTGTAGGAAAGAGGGTGTCGTTGACTCATTAGGTGTGACACCGTGGTTAGGGGGTCATCATTGCTTCGGCGGGCTCGGAATGCAAGGAGCCCGT
>NZ_VAUV01000032.1 GCF_005780165.1 Phragmitibacter flavus
TCATCCAAGTTTTCAGGGAGAAAGCGCCGCAGCACCTCCCACTCATCTTCGACCAAAGTTCGCGGTTGCATCAGCCAACATAGCCAGCTCAATGCATACTTCAACTTTTAGGTATATGCTTATGGGCAGGCGGCCTATCAAATTCAGGCTCAGTCAATATGCACAGAGACTCGAAAGCTTGTAGAACGTATGGTCGAACTGGAGCTGCTTGGAGACGTGATCCAGCGGCATCGGCGTGCGATCAATACCCTTGGAAAGCTGGACAAGTTAACGGACATCACCGCAGACGATTGCAGTCTGATCGAGGAGATGATGACCAAATACTCCCGTTATGAGCACGCACAGTCCGCTGAGGCCCCTGTTCAATTGCCGGAGCCTGATGAGCTAGAAGAAGACATCGCAAAGTTGAAAGAGTGGCGCGATGATTTGGAGAAGCGCCGCAAATGAACACTGCCAGCCTAACCCTGTCCACTCTCCAGCCCAATCCCGCCCGCGCTTCTGTCGCGCTCTTCCACCGCACGGGGTGGAACCGCATGGTTGCTGAGAGTATCGGGGAACGGGCGGAGCCGAGGGCTACGAAGGAGGAAATTTATGTGGGGCTGGAGCATCTGGACCGGAAGCGCCTGCACATCCGGCGCTGGGGGAGGGGCAGCGATGTCATCGGTGGCAAGCTGCGCTTTCGGAAGGGCGACATCATCTTTGGCAAACGCCGCACCTGTCAGCGCAAGCTGGCCGTGGCGGAGTTCGGCGGCGCCTGCTCCGCTCATGCCATGATCTCACTGTTCACAATGCTATGACGGAAAGGGACGAATTTTCGGAGACGACCAAACGTAGACTCGCCGAACGCGTGGGGTTTCGATGTTCAAACCCGGCATGTGGAAAGGTAACAACTGGACCGCATTCAATCCCTGAGAAATCAATTCGGATTGGACGGGCTGCACATATTTGTGCAGCAGCGCCCCGGGGGCCGAGATACTTGGCGGAACAGTCGCCCGCTGAACGAGCATCGATTAGGAACGCCATCTGGCTCTGTGCAAATTGTGCCGATCTAATTGACAAAGATGAGCCTGCATTTGCTGCGCCCATCTTGCATGAGTGGAAGGTCCAAGCCGAGGCGTTTGCTCTCAAGGAGATCGAATCATCATCGGGACCATCCATTCCCACCGCAGTGCGACAGAGTGTCGCGAAGCAACTTTACACAGCGTTTGATCTTCTGGCGGGTGCCGAGGGTGCAAGGAGAATCACCGGATTGCAGCCGAGTTCTTCTGATTTGGAAAAGGTTCGGAGAATTATCGAAGAATGCGAATCAGAAGCCCCAAGGATTGAGAAAGTGAAATGGTTGAAGGCCTGCTATCTGTTGGCGACTGGAGAAGTGGCTCAGGCGCACGAGTTGTCACTTTCGCATCAAGACCCCGACGACCCCGAGAGGCTTTTGATCCAAGCACAGTGCCTCCACAAGTTAGGTAGGGCAGAGGAGGCAATCCCATTGCTGGTTCAGGTCGCGGCAATTGAAGACCTTGCGGCTACAGCCTTCTATAATCTAGGTCTGGCTCAAGACGATTGCGGCCAACACTTTCAGGCCAAGGAATCATATCAACAAGCCCTCATTAAAGATCCAACTTATGCGTATCCGCACAGTAGGCTGGCCAAACATGCATACGAGTCAGGTGACCCAGAGACTGCCGCACTTCATTCACGGGCGGCGTGTCAGCTCGAACCCAATGACGAAGTGCTATGGTTTCGTTTTGCACTGGTGCTACTTGATCTGCAACGTGTTGGCGAGGCGGTAGATGTTCTTGATTCCGCGCTGGCAAGATTTCCAGCGAGTTCCGAATTGCACGGGATGAGGGGCCGAGCACTAGGGCAAGTAGGAATGATGACTGAATCGGAGGAGGCCATTCGCTATTCAATTACGCTCGACGCAAAGAATGAGACTAGTTGGTATAATCTGGCGTTTTGCCTGATGTTACAGGGAAGATTCGATGAAAGCCGCGCTGCACTCCAAAAGGCGGTTGATAGTGGCTATCCTGACGCCAGTGCAGTGGAGCGTTTCGTTGAAATGTTGGACCAGTGTTTCGACGCCTGCAATAAAGAGGAAGAAGAGGCTGGCGGTGAAGCTCAAGATGGACAAGGCGGCGATTGATGAAGCCTTCAAGCAGATCACCGACGACATGAGCGAGCAGGATCGACGACCTCGCGAAACGTGCCGCCAAGACGGCCGTGTAGGTGAAGAAATGACCGCCCGTTTATGAAAGCGCAATTCCTGGCCGACATCAGCCAAAACGGCAAAGCTTGGACCGAACGTGAAGACGCCGCCCGCCTCTTCGCCAATTGGTTCGGTTTCCGCCGCACCGGCCACCAGATCCGCGCCTGTGTTAAATCGCTCATCAATGGATTGATCCGGGATAAGTCTCTGGAGACGGATGGCAGTTGCATCCAGAGAATCTGACCACCTCTGCTTCTGCGGCATCGCATTTTTGGAGGCGGAGAAAAATTGGTTCTTTGTTCGCATAGCGCCGAGGGCACGACCTCATGAAAGCCTTGGGCAACGCCCAAGGTTGAGTGGTTTCCGTGGGGATAGGGCTGAAAGCTCGCTTCATCGGCGAGGCGATCCATGGCGTCCCTTGTTGAGTCGAGCTTTCAGCCCTCAGTCTGACGTTGATGGCAATCCTGGGGCGCTGCCCCAGGCCGTGATGGGGACGCGCCGTCGGCGCTGAAGGATTTCGCAACACCGTATGGCAAACCATGGTCAAACCGTCTAAAGATGTCATCTGAGTATGGATCGAACGACAAACTATCTGGAAGAGCATCTTTGGTGGACCCGGATGAAGCAAACGTGGTAGGGTTCGGGCCCCTTAACCGCTTAATCGATGAACATTCCTAGCTATCAAGAACTTATGCTTCCGGTCCTTCGTGCGTTGGGGGATGCGGATGGTGGGGTGCAGCAGATGGAGCTGACTCGTCGGGTTGCGGATGGGCTGATGCTGACTGAAGAGGAACGCAAGCTGACGCTTCCCAGTGGTCGTCAGACGGTCATTCATAACCGGACAGGCTGGGCAGGATGGTATATGAAACAGGCGGGGCTTCTGGACAACGTCAAACGGGGCGTCTGGGCGATTACCCAGGATGGCAGGCAGTTGCTGGCATCCAACCCGGAATGCATCGATCTGAAGACCTTGGCTGCCTATCCACGATTTGAGGCGAAGATGGCTCGAAATAAAGATCCTGACTCGGGGGTGGTGGAGCCGGAGATGGCGGATCAGAATGATGGGCAGACGCCGACGGAACAGATTGAAGAGGCGCATCAAAAGCTCAACCAGACGGTGGCCACGGAACTGAGGGAACAGATGGCCAGAATGGACCCTTACAAGTTTGAGCAGTTGGTGATCGATCTGCTGTTTGCGATGGGTTATGGGGGGAACCGTGCTGAGGCGGCGCTGGTGACCCAAAAATCCAACGACGAAGGCATTGATGGGATCATCAATGAAGATCGGTTGGGGCTCAATGTGATCTACGTGCAGGCCAAACGGTGGCAGTCGACGGTGGGGCGCATTGAGGTGCAGAATTTTGTCGGTGCCCTGGCTGGTAAACATGCGACCAAGGGGGTGTTCATCACCACGAGCGATTTTCACAAAAACGCCACTGAATATGCCAGCAGCGTGCAGCACAAGGTGGTGTTGATTGGAGGTCAACGGCTTGCGGATTTGATGATCGAGCACGGGGTGGGAGTTTCCACGGTGCGGACCATTGCGTTGAAACGGGTCGACTCGGATTATTTTGAGGATTGATGACGGGGTGTGCCATGCCACAGCGTTGAGGTCAGGGGTGGACGGGGGCATAGGGCAGGTTGGGTCGCCCTTTTAGGGCTTGATGAATTGGGGGTTGGGAGACCCAAGGCGGTGCCCTGGGCTGACATGGGGCAGGCCGTTGGCCTTCAAAATTCGAGTCGAGTGGAGAGGGGCGGCATTGGGAGAGTGGTGGGATGTGGCGGTGGAGTAACGGACGGTGGGACGTGATGTGCCAAGTGGAGGCGGTATTTGGGGGTGAAGGGGGTGGTGCAACAAATTGGGTCGCCCCCCTGGGGCTTGATGAATTGGGGGTTGGGAGACCCAGGACGTTGCCTTGGGCTGACATGGGGCAGGCCGTTGGCCTTCATTCATGAGTCGAGTGGAGGGGCAACGAGGTTAAAAATGAGGTGGCACGCTGATCGGGTTTGTGATGGGTGTGATTTTAAATTTTTATTCGGCTTTGATCAGGAAATGCGAGGATGGAGAAAGGTTGGCAATGAAGTGGATGTTTAACGGAGGATGATTTCTCAATGTTGGGTAAAAGATGCAACAGGAGTGCAGGGGCGCGTGCGGTGGTTTTGGTGGAGGGTTTGTTTTGTTTTTGGTTTGGGATTGGGACTTTGTTGGGGAATGGGGATGGTCGGCGGGGTGATGGCGGCGGATCGGCAGAGGCCGAATGTGCTGGTGGTGCTGATCGATGACATGGGGTGGGAGGATCTGTCGTGTTTCGGGAACAAGGACGCGAAGACGCCGAATTTGGATGCGCTGGCGGCGGAGGGGCTGCGATTTGAGAGTTTCTATGTGAACTCGCCGATTTGTTCGCCTTCGCGGACGGCGTTGATGACGGGTCAGTATCCACAGAGGTGGAAGATGCATTCCTATTTGAATGATCGGGAGGACAATGCGCGACGGGGGATGGCAAACTGGTTGGATGTGAAGGCACCGAGTGTGGCGAGGGCGATGAAGGCCAGGGGTTATGCAACGGGACATTTTGGCAAGTGGCATTTGGGCGGGCAGCGGGATGTGGGGGATGCACCGTTGATTGAGGAGTATGGCTTTGATGAATCGTTGACAAATTTTGAGGGGTTGGGGCCGCGGTTGTTTGGGGTGGGGGATTCGTATGATGGGAAGCCGTTGAAGTGGCATTCGTTGAGGTCGGAGTCGTTGGGGCGTGGTCCGGTGGTGTGGATGGATCGGGCGAAATTGACGGAGGGATATGGGCGGTCGGCCTTGCATTTTATGGAGGACGCGACGCGGCGAGGGGTGCCGTTTTTTGTGAATCTTTGGCCCGACGATGTGCATTCGCCATTTTTTCCGCCGGAGGGGAAGCGTGGGGATGGGAGCAAGCGGGCGTTGTATTTGGGGGTGTTGGAGAGCATGGATGCGCAGTTGGGAGTGGTGCTGGATCGGGTGCGCGAGCCGCCGGAATGGCGGACGAACACCATGGTGGTGGTGTGTTCAGACAACGGGCATGAGCTGGGGGCGGGGCAGGGCGGGGTGTTTCGCGGGGCGAAAGCGACGATTTACGAGGGCGGGGTGAGGTCGCCTTTGATTGTGTGGGCGCCGGGTTTGATGGAGGAAAAGGCGCGGGGGTCGGTGAACCGGACTTCGGTGTTTTCGAGTGTGGATTTGTCGGTTTCGTTGCGGCGTCTGGCGGGGATCAATGTCGAGGACGATGGGCAGGTGTTGGACGGGGAGGATGTGTTGATGACGTTGCTGGGGAAAAGCGAGGAATCGCGCAAGGCTCCGTTGTTTTGGCGTCGGCCGCCGGATCGGAAGACTTGGGCACCGAAGTTGAAGGAGATTCAACCGGATCTGGCGGTGCGGGAGGGGGAGTGGAAGTTGTTGTGTGAGTATGATGGCTCGAAGGCGCAGTTGTTTCAGATTGAGGACGATCCAGGGGAAAGCCGGGATGTGGCGGGGGAGCATCCCGAACAGGTGAAGAGGTTGACGGAGATGGTGGTGGCGTGGCATTTGGCGATGCCGGCGGATCGGGGAGCGGAACTGGCAAAAGAGAGAAAATGATGAGAGGTCGATGGGTTTTGATTTTGATTTTGGTTTCAGCTAGTTGGCCGGGGTTGGCGAACGGGGCGGAGCGTCCGCATGTGTTGCTGATTTGTGTGGATGATCTGAAGCCGGCGTTGGGATGTTATGGGGACAAGCTGGCGAAGACGCCGAACATGGACCGGCTGGCGGCGCGAGGGATGAGGTTTGACCTGGCGTATTGCAATCAGGCGGTGTGTGCGCCTTCACGAAACAACCTGATGCTGGGGTCAAGGTCGACTTCGCTGGGGATTTATGGGTTAAATCGGAATTTTCGAGAGGCGGTGCCGGAGGCGATGACGTTGCCGCAGAGTTTTCGGAAGGCGGGTTATCTGGCGGAGTCGTATGGGAAGGTCTTTCATACGGGACATGGCAATCGCGAAGACGAGGCGTCGTGGAGCCGTCCGCCGTTGCATGACAAGATCATCGAGTATGTGGATCCGGCGAATTCGGCGGGGGGACGGCTGACGCGGGAGGAGGCGTATTTTACCAACCGGGAATTGGGTCGCATCAAGGAGCTGCCGCGGGGCTCGGTTTGGGAGGAGCTGGAGGTGGAAGATGAGGCGTATGCGGATGGCAGGGTGGCGAAGGCGGTGGTGGAGCGGTTGAGGGAGGTGGCAAAAGAGCCGGGGCAGCCGGTGTTTCTGGCGGCGGGTTTTGCGCGACCGCATTTGCCGTTTACGGCACCGAAGAAGTATTGGGAGATGTTTGATCCGCAGTCGTTTGAGCTGCCGAGGCGGCGGCAGGCACCGGACGGGGCGCCTGCTTATGCGGGCAAGACGTTGGGGGAGTTGAACAATTATGATCCAGTGCCGCAGCATCCGCCGTTGTCGGAGGCGATGCGGCGGAGGTTGATGCAGGGATATTATGCGGGGGTGAGTTATGTGGATGCGCAGGTGGGCAAGATTTTGGATGAGCTGGACCGGTTGGGGCTGGCGGACAAAACGGTGATTGTTTTATGGGGGGATCATGGCTGGCATTTAGGGGATTTGGGGATGTGGACGAAACATACCAATTATGAGCAGGCGAACCGGATTCCGCTGGTGATGGTGGCTCCCGGGGTGATGGCGAAGGGCTCGGTGACGAGGCAGCTGGCGGAGACGGTGGACGTGTATCCGACCTTGGTGGAACTGGCAGGATTGCCGGTGGTGAAGGGACCGCAGCCGATGGATGGGGTGAGTTTGGTGCCGGTGTTGAGGGATCCAAAGGTGCGTGTGCGGGACCATGCCTATCATTGTTTTCCACGCGGGAAGCGGATGGGGAGAGCAATTCGCACGGAGCGATACCGGCTGGTGGAGTGGAAGGAGCCGGGCGCTGACGCTGAGACGGCGGAGTGGGAGCTGTATGATTATGAGATGGAGGAGCCGGAGGCGCGCAATCTGGCGGAAGAGCAGCTGGAGGTGATTGGTCAGCTGCGGCAAATTCTGGCAGGACATCCGGAAGCGAAGCTCTTAAATTTCTGATATGGACGAATGTTGATAGGTTGATAGGTTGAGACGTGGCCAATTCTTCCATCATCAGATCGTTGTCATTGCTGGCGGATGCCAATCGGGTGCGCATTCTGGCATTGTTGCGCGAGGAGGAATTGTCGGTTGGTGATGATGGTTGGCAAAGGGGGGAGCTTGGAATGCTGCGCTTGTCGATCCCAATTTTCCTTCGTGCATCTGGTTATGTTGTTGAGGCCAGCCCGCCCCGCCCCAAGCACTTAGAGTAGCGAAGCGAATTCTGATTGAGCCGATTAGTTCGGTGTCGCTTTGAACATCCTTCCACATCGTGCGAAAAGCTTGTTCTCTTGTTCTAGTGTTCATCAAGACTTTGGATGATGCCGGGAACGGCTCTTGTTGCTTTCGAATTGGCCTAAATCGACAGCACTTAGGTGACGAATTGGTAAGCCGCGGAAAATTCTTTTCCCACAAGCCAGAAAAAGGTATATCGACGGAATTGAATTGTCGTTTCTTTGTAAGCCTCGTGTTCATCGAGATAGTTAAAAGAACTCCATTCATCCGTCTCATGTAACGGGATCTTCGAGATGAATGGGATAGGAAGCTTGGCAGTGTTATTCAGAACAGGCGTTACATTTTACGAAGTTGACATTCGAAGACCAAATCCCATATGCTTGAAAAAGTGAGGAGTGTTTCCCCTGAGCTCGATTTGCTTTTTGTCGTGGGAGTTCTATAGGGAAGGTCGAGACACGAAACCTGATGCCGGTTGGTAAATTCCGATTCACTCATATCAAGTCCTACCGCGCCATCACAAATCGCCCTGTTTGATATGGGCAAAAAATTACTCATGATCCCTTCATTTGCGCTTACTCTTAATCGTCGATTGGCAGGCACTTTCTTGCTGTCCGCGTTGGTATTTGGGCTATGGCTTCCCCACGCCAGGGCGCTTGACCCTTACTTGGTGAAGGACATCAACACTGCCCGCCTAGATACCCACGGCAATCCAGAAAATTTTGTGAGGGTGGGTTCAACGATTTACTTCACTGCGACGACCCTGGATACGGGGCGAGAATTATGGAAGACGGATGGAACTGAGGCTGGAACCGTTATGGTGAAAGACATCTCGCCTGGCCAGAATGACTCGCAGCTCGCGAATTTCCTGGCCGTTGGAAGCACGCTTTATTTCACCATAGGACATGGTCCAGGCGTTGATGCACTGTGGAAAAGCGATGGCACGGAGGCAGGCACCGTTTTTATAAAACAAATTTCCAATAGTGAGAATGAGCCTTACCCGGTCACGCTGGCGGCAATAGGCAACACGCTGTATTTTTCCCCTTTTGTCAGCGGCACGGGCAAAGAGTTATGGAAAACGGATGGAACCCACCAGGGCACCGTTCCTGTCAAAGACATCTGGCCGGGTCACAACAGTTCCTTTATTGCCAATATGACCGTCGTGGGGAGCACGCTTTACTTCGCCGCCGTCAGTGATCTGGCCACCGCCAAGGAGCTGTGGAAGAGTGATGGAACTTCGGCAGGCACGGTGATGGTAAAGGATATTCTGCCAGGCAAAGATCTGTCCTCGGACCCTCAAAACTTTGTCTCGATGGGCGGAAAACTGTATTTTTCAGCCTCAGGAGGCATGGACGGCGGTGGCAGGGAGCTGTGGAAAAGTGATGGAACCGCGGCAGGCACGGTCATGGTGAAGGACATCTTTGCAAACAGCAGCAGTTCGAATCCCCAAAATCTCGCGGTGATGGGTGACAGCCTGTTTTTTGTCGTTGGGAGTGGTCCCTATCAGTTGTGGAAGAGCGATGGCACCGAGGCTGGAACCAACAGCGTGTTTGCAGGCTTTTCCGGAAACATTCCCCCTTCCAACTTAACCGCAGTGAACGATACGCTCTATTTTCAAGCGGCTGCGGGTGGCATTGAAAGATTGTGGAGGACAAATGGAAGCGCGCAAACCACCGAAATTTTAGGTTCAACCGTTACCCCCGTGGGCGGCATTCCTTTTTCCCCTTCCAACCTCACGGCGGCAGGAAGCATGCTCTACTTCGTGGCCCAAACTAATGATTACGGAAGAGAACTCTGGATAACCGATGGCACAGACCCTGGCACGGCGATGGTGAAGGACCTTCGTGCGGACGATGACAGTTCGAATCCCGACTACTTGGTGGAAATGGGCGGTTTCGTTTACTTCAGAGCGGATGACGGCAATTTTGGCCCTGAGCTGTGGAGAAGTGAAGGCAGCGCAGAGGGCACGACGATGGTCAAAGATATTGATGTGAGAGGCGCGGACGCTGGCTTCACCGACGTCATGATCTTTGGCGGGTCAGCCTTTTTCAAGGCGGTCACCGAAGAACATGGATCTGAGCTTTGGAAAACGGATGGCACAGCGGCTGGCACAGTTTTGGTGGAGGACATTACAGAGGGTCCCGAAGGTTCGTTCCCAGAGCCTTTGAAAGTGGTGGGGAGCGCGCTTTACCTCTCTGCCTATGATGACGCCCATGGTTATGAGCTCTGGAAAACAGACGGAACAGAAAACGGGGCAGTCCTGGTGAAGGATGTGAGACCCGGCCCCTTCAGTTCTGACATCAAGGCCGGGCCGGTGGTCGGCAATACCTTCTATTTCTCAGCTTCTTCCGAGGATCACGGTCACGAGTTGTGGAAGACCGATGGCACGGCAGCCGGCACAGTGATGGTGAAGGATATTTATCCCGGCGTAGCGAACTCCTTTTCCTTTGTCTATGGTCCGGGGGTGGTGTTGGACAATACGCTCTATTTCATCGCCAACGATGGCATCAATGGCGAAGAACTCTGGAAAAGCGACGGAACTGCTGACGGAACGGTCATGGTTAAGGATATTTTGCCAGGCAGCGGCAGTTCTTCTCCTAATTATCTCACCCTGGTCGGCGATCGATTCTACTTCATCGCTTCTAACGGCACTGACGGCAGAGCGCTGTGGAAGAGTGACGGCACGGTCGCAGGCACCGTCCTGGTGAAAGACAGTGATGGGAACGTCCTTAAGCCACTTTACTTCAGGGTCATGGGGAACACTGTCTACTGCACGATTGCAGTTAGCGGAAACGCTACCGAACTGTGGAAGACCGATGGAACTGCAGCAGGCACCAACCTGGTGAAAACGATCACGCCACGCAGCACTCACTTCGACCAACTGACAGTGACAGGAAACAGTCTCTACTTCTTCATCAAAAACAACCAAGGGTTCACGTTATGGAAGAGCGATGGGACCACAGCTGGAACGGTTATGGTCACCAATCTGCCCATGCAATCAAGTCCCCCTAGTCGAGTCATCGGCGTAGGCAACACCCTTTACTTCCACTTTGACGACACGATCCACGGTGAGGAACTTTGGAAAAGCGATGGCACCGCAGCGGGGACCCGATTGGTGCATGATATCAATCCGGGCTTTGCAGGATCCTTTGCTTACGGTGACACAATCCTTGACCATCGATTGATCTTCAATGCGGAAACTGCAGAGTATGGCCGCGAGCTGTGGGCCTACGCCATCCCACCCGAAGTGCATACGGAGCCCTCCTCTACGCTTGGTGACACCATTGCCACACTTCATGGCACGGTGAATGCCAATGGTTATGCAACGACTGCACTGTTCGAATACGGCACCACCACCAGCTACGGCAGCATGGCCGCCGTTGTTCTTGCGCCGAATAACGGCATCAGCACCTTGAACGTTAGTGTCGGCCTCAGCAACTTGGTGCCGAACACGACTTATCAATACCGCCTCATCGCCCAGAACATCGGCAATTCAGCCCAAGGGAGCAATGAAACGTTTACCACCCTGCCTGATCCCAACACCCCCTATGGCGGCACGATGACACTGGCCCCCGCCTCGCCGGTTGATGCAGGCGCACCCCTTACCGTTACCTTTGCGAACTGGACGGATGACAATTATCCATCGCTGAGTTATGCGGTGTCGATTGACGGCAATTGGGTCTCTCCACAGGGAGCGTCTGCGATCCGTAACCCTATCCCTGCACCCACCACTCCGGGCCTCTACACGCTGAGTGGCCGCATCTTCGATGGCACCAGCAGCTACACCGAGGTTTCCACCACTTTCACCGTCAATACGCCACTACAAACCTGGCGCAAAACACACTTTGGCATCACAACCAATTCAGGCAATGCGGCAGATACCGCTGACTTTGATAACGACGGCATCGCGAATCTCCTTGAATGGGCCACCTTGTTGAATCCTGCTGCCGCCAGTGTATTGCCTGTGAGCGCCACCTTGAACGCAGCTACCAATAACATGGAGTTCATCTACACACGAAATAAGGCTGCCTTGGATGCAGGCGCGATTTTCATCGTGGAGTGGAGCGAGACCCTGGCTGCGGGCAGCTGGAGCAGCATGGGAGTTGATGAAGAGATCCTCAGTAACAATGGCACCGCACAACAAGTGAAGGCCACCATCCCCGCAGGCGTCCTTGGCTATCGCTTTTTGCGTTTGCGAGTGACCCCTCCACCGTAATCTTGGCCAACGCTCATTCATGGGCTTTGGGGAGTTCACAATGACCAGAGGAGTAGGTTCAAGCAGTGTGATGTTTTTTAATAGACCGGTGCTTTTTTCTGGATGCAGGGATTGATCCTTTCGAACTAGCAAAGCTTGCTTCAATACTCCAAACGTCATCCGCCTCTATTTTACAAGATCTCGCCACCCCGTCATCTCCGAACATCAGTCTCGCCCGATATCGGTTGATATTCTGCGATTCGCCGATAATAGAAGTTTTGATCAGGGTCATTCGCGATGTTGGGTCAATGACCAGATTCGTTTCATCATGTCACACTCGCGTTCTCTTCCCCGGCTTTTCGAGGCTCTATTGTTGCTATCGCTAGTCTGCTGGGTGTCGCCGGGAAATGCAGGGGCGCAAGATCCTGTTCTCATGAAAGATATCAATTTAACTCCCAATCTTGCCAGCAGCCACTTGGGCAATGTCTGCCATGTCGGCCATATCACTTATTTTACCACTACCACCCCTACCTCGGGAACATCCTTATGGAAGACCGATGGGACTGCATTGGGGACGGTTCTTGTAAAGGACATTAAGTCTGGCGTTGAGGATGCTGGCATTGGCAGTCCGGTTGCCATGGGCAACACCATCTATTTCTCGGCCAATGACGGAGTCGACGGGTGGGAGCTTTGGAAAAGCGATGGCACCGAAGCCGGCACCATCATGGTAAAAGATATCCACCCAGGTCCCGAAGGATCAGAACCGGATCAGCTGCTTGTTGTTGGGGGTAGCACGCTTTACTTTCGCGCGGAAGATGGCATCCATGGCGGAGCATTATGGAAGAGCGATGGCACCGCCGCCGGGACGGAAATGATCAAGGACGTCAGCCCGAGCAGCGATCCAAGCAGCGGTCCCAGAGATCTTACCTACGTGGGCGGCGTCATCTACTTCGTGGATTCCGACGGCATTCACAATCAAGAGCTGTGGATGACCAACGGCACCGCCTCGGGAACCAGGATGGTGAAGGACATCGCCCCGGGCATTACTGCATCCGATCCCGGAGACCTTACGGTATTGAACAATACGCTTTATTTCACTGCCTACACCCCCACCCATGGCCGGGAGTTATGGAAGAGCAATGGCCTGGCGGATGGCACCACGATGGTCAAAGACATCAACCCTGGTGTCGGCGAGTCTGGACCTCGGAACTTGGAGGTGGTGGGCAACACCATCTACTTCGTGGTCGATGATGGCAGCAGCGGTCATGAGTTATGGAAGACGGAGGGCACGGAGGCCTCCACCACGCGTGTGAAGGATATTGTCGCGGGCGGCGGAAGCTCCCATCCGGACTTTCTGACCAAGGTCGGCTCAACCTTATTTTTTATCGCGCGTGATGAAGACGATGATGTGGAGCTTTGGAAAAGTGACGGCACCGAGCCTGGCACCGTGCGTGTGAAGGACATCCGTGTCGGGCAATCCTCCTGGCCGTCTTTTCTCACCGAGGCTGGCGGCACGCTCTACTTCCTTGCCGATGATGGCGTTAACGGCAGGGAGTTGTGGAAAAGCAATGGCACTTCCGCAGGCACCGTAATGCTGAAGGAGGCCTTGCCGGGCATCAGTCACCTCTCGGTTTCCAATTTGTTTGCTGGCCCCTCCTCGAACATTTATTTTTTGGGAGATGATGGCACCAACGGTCCTGCGCTGTGGAAAAGCAATGGCTCGGCTCCTGGCACGCAGTTGGTCAAGGACATCATTGGAGGGAACAACGCTGCCAGTCCCAGCAATTTTGTCTGGATGAATGGATGGCTTTACTTTCAGGCGGATGATGGGATCAACGGACCGGAATTGTGGAGAACCAATGGCACCACCATCACGGCATTGGTCAAAGACATCCGACCAGGTGCCGCTGGCTCTGCTCCCAATTCCATGTTGGCACTAGGTGGCATCCTTTATTTCCGCGCCAATGATGGCGTCAATGGCGAGGAACTGTGGAAAAGCAACGGAACTGCGGCGGGCACGGTCCTGGTCAAAGATATCCTTGAAGGCGATGGCTCTTCCAGCCCACATTCCTTTGCCGTCATTGGAGGCACCCTTTATTTCAACGCCTTCGACATCGGCCTTGGCATTCAGCTGTGGAAAAGCGACGGCACCACTGCTGGCACCGCAATGGTGAAGTCTTTCGTGCCTGCCAGCATCACACGGATGGAGACTTCGCTTACAGCCATCGGCAATCATCTTTATTTCAACGCCACCGGGAGTATGATCAGTGAAAGGGGCCTGTGGAAAAGCGATGGCACGACGGAGGGCACGGTGCTTCTCAGAGGCTCCCAGCCGCATTCGAGTTCAGAAGTAAAAACTTCTGCTTCTCTTGGTAACACCTTTTATTTTATCTCTGCGGACACTTCCGCTGCCGACGAACTATGGAAAACTGATGGCACTACTGAAGGCACTGTCATGGTGAAAGATATCCGGCCCGGCAACAGCGGTTCGGAGATCCGCCAAATGACGGTGGCGGGCAACAGCATCTACTTCGTTGCTCAGGACGGCATTCATGGAAGGGAACTTTGGAAGAGTGACGGGACCACCGCTGGCACCACGTTGGTGAAGGACATGGCTCCGGGCACGTTCTCTGTGGAAATCAACGAACTGACGGCCGTCGGGAACACCCTCTACTTTGTCACGAACAACGGCACCAACGGCACGGAGCTATGGAAAACTGACGGCACCGCTGCGGGCACGGTGCTGGTGAAGGATATTCTTCCGGGCATTCCTGGTAGCAATCCCAGACACCTGGCGGTCGGAGGAGACCTTCTTTACTTCCAGGCCAATGACGGCATCCATGGTGAAGAACTGTGGAAGACCGATGGCACTGCCGCAGGCACCGTGTTGGTCAAAGATATTGCTCCCGGCGGAGGATCGACCCCTGCCGGAATGAGGTTGCTCGGTGACCGCCTGTATTTTTCGGCGACCACCGAGGCAACCGGCGCGGAGCTATGGGTGCTGCCTGTGCCAATCGTGTCCCCTGGGGTGGTCGTCAGCCCGGCGTCGTTAAACAATTCCAGCGCCATTCTGCAAGGCAGGGTGAATACCAAAGGCTTTGCCACCACTGTGCGTTTTGAATACAAAAAGAATACCGAAAGCAGTTACCGGAATCCTGACGTTACCTTCACGTCCGACAATGGCACGAACTTCGTGGACGTCAGCTCCACTCTTAGTGGTCTGGAAGCCAACACCGGATATGGCTTTCGACTGATCGCGATAAACGCCGGTCACACTGTCGCAGTCAACGGCTCCTTCCACACTGCGCTAGACACCGAGCCTCCTGTCCCTGGCTCTGTGCAGATCTCCTCCATCGTCGCGACCGCGGCGTATGATGCCCGGGTGAAGTTTACCTTTACTGGCTGGACAGACGGTCCCTGGCCTTCCGAATCATTGATTTTTTCGGTTTACGTCGATGGGCAGTTTTTTGGAGATCAGGGAGCCGTTCCCACAGGCAACGGGCATCTCCTTCGCGCCGGTCAGCGCACCGCAAGGTTTGAGGTTCGCGATATTTCGGGCAACCTTACCGAAATCACCCGGAACTTCACCCTTTTCAACGCTCTGGAGTGGTGGCGCAGAAACCAATTTGGGAGCTTCGAAAACAGCGGTGACGGCGCAGATGCCGAAGACTTTGACCGTGATGGCATTCCCAATGTGGTCGAATGGGCCTGCGCGACCGATCCTAAAAAGCACAATGCGCCGGTGTTGACGATGGTGCCAAACGGCCAGTCCCTGGAGCTGCGCTACTCTCGTGGCAAAACGGCTTTGAATGGGGGTGCAAAATTCATTATTGAGCAGAGCGATACCTTGGCCCCGAACAGTTGGACTACAGTAAATAAAGCGCACCAAATGACCGGCGAAACCACTGTGCATCAGCACATGCGAGTTGTTGCCATACAGGGTGGCCCTTTCCAGCCACCGCAGCCGCCGTTGATGTTTTATCGCTTGCGCATTGAGGGGCCATAACCGCAGCAGAATGGCCTGACAGGAGGAGGAAACGGGCTCTTGTTGAACCTTGTTTCCTGCTGACGGAGGCTTGGGAACGCTGAGTTTTCGGAGCGATCCAGGGTGAATGGGGGATTTCGTGGCGAACATAGTCGCAGCTCTGTTGGTTCCGATGGAGCAATCCGACGGGAAGAAACCCCTGGTCCGCATATGATATGGACGGATGGTGATATGTTGATAGGTTGAAACGTGGCCAATTCTTCCATCATCAGATCGTTGTCATTGCTGGCAGATGCGAATCGGGTGCGCATTCTGGCGCTGCTGCGCGAGGAAGAGTTGTCGGTGGCGGAGTTGCAGGAGGTGCTGTCTTTGGGGCAGTCGAACATTTCGGCGCAGCTGGCGAAGCTGAAGGAGGCGGGCTGGGTGACGGATCGGAGATCGGGGAAGAATCGGCTCTACCGCGTGGAGGCTCCAGATGCAAAGGGGCGCGAGGCTTTTGGGCATGTGTTTGCGCTGGTGGAGGCGGCGACGGCGGAACTGCGCGAGGCGCGGCAGGATCGGACGGCGTTGAAGCTGGTGCTGAAGAAGCGGGCGGATGTGGCGCGGTCGTATTTTGATGCGCTGGCGGGGAAATTTGGGCGTCAGTATATCCCGGGCAGGTCGTGGAAGGCGATGGGGGAGATGCTTTTGGAGTTCGTGCCGCCGCTGGTGGTGGTGGACATGGGGGCGGGGGAGGGGGCGGTGTCGCAGATGCTGGCGCAGCATGCGAAGGAGGTGATCGCGGTGGACAATTCAGAGAAGATGGTGGCCTTTGGTCGGCAATTGGCGAAGGAGCATGGGTTCAAAAATTTGGATTACCGGTTCGGAGACATGGAGGAGCCGCCGGTGGATGCGGGGACGGCGGATGTGGTGATGTTCAGTCAGGCTTTGCATCATGCGCAGAAGCCGCAGCGGGCGTTGGATGCGGCTTTTCACATGTTGAAGCCGGGGGGACGGGTGGTGATTTCGGATCTGTTGAAGCACACGTTTGAGAAGGCGCGGGTGTTGTATGCGGATGTGTGGCTGGGTTTTTCGGAGGTGGAGTTGTTGGAGATGCTGGAGTCATCGGGGTTTGTGAATGGGGACGTGAGGGTGGTGGACCGGGAGGTGAAGGCACCGTGGTTTCAGACAGTGCTGGCGGTCGGGGTGAAGAGGGAACGGGATTTATGATCTATGATCTATGATCTATGATTTGAGATTTGAGATTTGAGATTTGAGATTTGAGATTTGAGATTTGAGATTTGAGATTTGAAAATTGGGGTGAAGTTAGGGGTATGGAGTTTCATTTGGGTCGCGGTGATCAGCAGTTGGGGCGTTTCAGTGGGGAGGAAGTGCGTGAAGGGTTGGAATCGGGACAGTTTTTGGAGACGGATCTGGCCTGGTGCGAGGGGATGGATGGCTGGCGGCCGGTGAGGGAGGTGGTAGGATTGCCAGTGTCGTTGCCGCAGGTGGCGGCTTTGCAGGGGACGATTTTGCCGCCGGTGACGACGTCAGACGGACATGTGGGGATGGGGGTGATGCCGATGCCGGGGACGGCGATTGCGAGTCTGGTCCTGGGTTTGCTGCCGTTTTTGGCGTGCGGGGTCGGGGTGGTTTTGGCAGTGCCGGGGGTGATTTGTGGTCACATGGCGCTGAAGGCGATTGATGCGCCGGGGGCGAGGTATGAGGGACGTGGAGTGGCGTTGGCGGGGTTGATTTTGAATTATGTCTGGCTGGGGCTGACGGCGCTGGCGATCATCGTTTTCGTGCTGATTTTTCTTTTGGCGGGAACGGCGGCGGTGGCGAGCGGGGCTTAGTGGGACTGAATGGAAATGGGACAGATCAACCGAAGCGGCCGAGGTGGGGCGGCTTTTTCTGGTGGGCGGTGTAGAGGAGCTGGCGCAGGGCGCGGAGGGTTTTGCGGGCGGCGAGGGAGCCGTTGCAGACGGCTTTGATGGTGTGTCCGCCGTGGATGAGGGGTCCGCAACCGATGTAGATGTCGGGCGAGTTGAGGGCTTCGATGGCATCAATGGGGGGTTCGATCCCGGTGATGAAGCAGCCGAGGTAGTGGGCGTGGGGGTAGGTCATGGTGAGGGCGCTGACGCTGTCCTCGGCCGGGGTGAGGGAGTAGCGTTCGCGGGCGACGAGTTGGTCGGCATACCAGAGGTCGGTGTCCCAGCGCAGCTCGTGATATTCGAAGGATTCGCCACTGGCAACGCGACCGGGGGAGAGCCATTCGAAGAACATCAGGGAACCGCCTTCGTCGATGTGGAGGCTGTTTTGCTGATGATACCGGGCGCCGGAGTGGGGAATGAAGGGTTCGGGGTAGTATTCGAGGAAGGCTCCGGCGGCGACGTGGAGGTGTTGGTGGACTCTGCCGGTGCCGCCGTTGCGTGAGCGGTAGACGCGGCTGGAGCTGGGGGTGGTGAGGGTGAGGCGGGCGGTGGCTTCGACGTGGATGTTGTAGTCGATTTCATCGTCATCAAAAACCCCGGCGGTGGGGGTGACGAGGTTGACGACGAGGGTGTCTTCGTCGTCGTGGGGTTTGCTAAGGTGCAGGGGCGCGCGGAACGACTGCTGGCGCAGGTGGTTTTGGCCGAGGGAGTTGCGGCTGCAGATGAGGTGGAGGTGGCCTTTCACTTAACTTCAGTTCAGTTTACACAAAGAGGTATTCGTGTTTGAGCCAGGCGATGAGGTCTTCTTTGCCTTTTTCGCTTTTGAGGTCGGCGAAGAGGAAGGGGGCGTCGCCGCGCATGATTTTGGAGTCGCGTGCCATGACTTCGAGGTCGGCTCCAACGTAGGGGGCGAGTTCGGTTTTGTTGATGAGGAGGAGGTCGGAGGTGCGGATGGCGGGGCCGCCTTTGCGGGGGATTTTGTCGCCTTCGGCCACGTCGATGACATAAATGTAGGCGTCGACGAGTTCGGGGGAGAAGGTGGCGGAGAGGTTGTCACCGCCGGATTCGATGAGGATGAGCTGCAGGTCGGCATGGCGTTTTTCGAGTTCGATGACAGCGGCCATGTTCATGCTGGTGTCGTCGCGGATGGCGGTGTGGGGGCAGCCGCCAGTTTCGACGCCGATGACGCGGTCGGCAGGAAGGACGTTGGCGCGGAGGAGGAATTCGGCGTCTTCGCGGGTGTAGATGTCGTTGGTAATGACGCCGAGGGAGTATTCATCCTTGAGCCATTGGCAGAGGCGAAGGACACACATGGTTTTGCCGGACCCAACAGGGCCACCGACGCCGATACGAAGAGGACGGGAGATCATAGAAAGGCTAAAGGATAAGGGATAAAGGCTAAAAACTGAGTGGTTCTGGCAGAGGGAGCTATGCTATGAGATAAAGAGGCGTTCGTGGGCGCGGGCGTGGCGCATGGAGGAGATTTCGAGGGTGGGATTGAACCAGCCGATGCGGTCGGTGGGTTGGTCGATGAGGGTTTGCAGGTCAGGGGCGACCTGGGTGATGGTTTTGCGCAGGATGCCCTGGCACCGCTCCTGACCGAGGCGGATGAGTTTCATGGCGGCGCTGGTGTAGCCGCTGATGGTTTGGTAGGTGAAGGCGCAGGCGGCGGTGGCGGGAGGGGCGTTGCGCAGCTCGATGGCGGTGATGATGAGGTGATGGCAGGGGGGCTGCTGGACGGCGTAATTTTGCAGAAATTCGTCCTGGTCGAGCTTGAGGAGCATGGCGAGGCGGCGGTTGCCGAGCTGGCGGCTGGCGTTGCGCATTTCGGCACCGAGTTTCCAAGCGTCGAGTTCGTGATCGAGGGCCTGAAGGGCGGTTTGATCGTTGGCGGAGGCAGCTTGGTGGGCGCGGAGGAGGTAGGGGAGTTCGAAGTGGAGGAGGTTGGGGACGATCTGGCGTTCGAGGAAGGTTTCGAGGTCTTCGGGTTTTTTGACGAGTCCGCGTTGCATGTGACCTTCAAGTCCCATGGAGTGGGCATAAGCGCCCGAGGGAAACTGGGAATCGTTAACCTGGAGCAGCCAGAGAAGGAGGTCGGAGGTCGTTTCACTTTTCCTTGGGTTTTGCTGCCATTGCTCGTGGTCGTTAAGAAGCATGGGCGATGACGCGGAGAGGGGTGAAGACGGCTTCGATTTCTTCGTGCGTCCAGGATTCGCGATCAAGAAGCTGCTTGATGGCGAGGTCGGTGGTGACGAGGAGTCGGTCGGAGAGAATTTGGACGGGGAAATGGAGGTTGCCGATGCGCCAGCCGATGAGGGCGCCTTGTTCTGCATCGGAGAACGGGATGGAGTAGACGGGTTCGGGTTGTTGCCAGATGACGTAGTCGTGGGTTTCTGACTGGTGGATGACGCAGCCGCTGGTGAGGCGGGAGTCGAGATCGAAGCCAAATTCGGTGCCGTCTTCAGCGGTGGCGCGCCAGCGTCGTTTCAGGAAGAGGCGGCGTTCGGCGATCAGGCGCACTTGTTGGCTGGCTGGACGGCTTGAGGAAGGGGCCGCCATGCGCTGGATGAGGTGCATGGTTGAGGACGTGGACGTAGACGTGGAATGGCTGATGCGTTGAAGGAATACGGCTTGGAAAGACGCATGATGAAAGCACCTTTCGGGCCAGTCAAGGCCGCTTCAAGGACCGTTGCGTATTCGAACGGTGGAAGGAAACGATCCGCCGGTCGTTAAGCTGCCTGGAAGGCGAGCTGGAGCGGGAGGGAGTCGCGTTGTTCGAAGTGGGGGATCGGGGCATAACCGGAGGCGGCGGCGCGACGAACGAGGTGCTCCTGGTGATGATGGGTCTGATGGGTGACGATGGTCGCGAAGTAGAGGTCGCGCGAACGTTGACGCTCTTCTTCGGTGTAGGTGTTCCAGTAGAGATCCCAGAGGCGGTGTTCGCTTTCGAGATGGACTTCGTATTGAAGTTCATTGGCCGTCTGGCCCATGCGGTGAAGGGTGCGCAGGAGGCTGGGGTGCTTTTGCTCAAGGAGCAGGCAGTAATAGGATTCCAACACGTGCATTTCGCGATGCTGCAGGGTGTCCCAGCATTCGTTGCTGATGCAGATTTCGTCGATTTGCCCGTTGTGGTAGCGGGCTCCCAGGCCGCAGATGGCGAGGTCGAAGGTATTGAGGATGTCCTGGAGATTGCCGTCTTCGACGTTGTGATAGGTGATTTCGACAATCTGACCGTCAAGGCGGAGCTTCATGCAATACGGATGGAAGTCGCGCAGCAGGGTGGCGCCGCGAGCAATGAGGGCGGCGCAGAGTTTTTCGCGCTCAACCCGGTTGCGAACCCAAAGATCGAGGTCGTTGATGAGCAACTCCTTGCGGATGAGGGGTTTAAAGGCACCCCCGCAGAGGAAAAATTCGCCCTCGTAGCCGTTGGGAAAGAGGAAGCGGCCGAGTCGCTGCGCATGGTGACGCATCCTGAGTTGGAATAAGGCGCGAATCATGGCAACAATGAGGTTGGTTGTTTTTCTGCTCCGCCTTGAATTTACAAAAATTTCTAGAGATTATCAACCGTTCTTTTAATTTCATTAAATTTTCACGCTTCTTAACCATCGGAGTGAATGTCCGGTATAGCTCCAAGGGCCGAAAAGTCGGCGGATGGAGAGCGGTGACGAAAATCGGGCGGCCGCTATATGACGGCGGAACTTTTTAAAAATTATCGCTGAGTTGCGATAGCGCCAATCGGCTGACCAACGGCTGGAAAAGATCAGGGTGTGACCGCGAAGGGTTCAAACCGAGAGGCCAAGCGTTTCGGAATGAGGCATTCGACGTTCGCAAGTTCGCCTTCGTATTCTTCGCTGAGCACTTTGCCTTCGGCGTGGGCGAGGGCGAGGAGATCCAGTCGGTGCATGGGGAGTTGCACGTTGAGTCGCGTGACGCGATCAAAAATGAGCTCGTGGATGCGATGCAGCAGCGCGTCCATGCCTTCGCCGGTTTTCACGGAAATAAAGACGGCATCAGAGAATTGATGACGCAGAGCATTCAGCTGGGTTTGGTCGGTGACGAGGTCGACTTTGTTGAAGGCGAGGACGACTTTTTTGTCTCCGGCACCGATTTCGCGGAGAACGTCGGTGGTGGTTTGATAAAAAGTGGCCGCGCTTGGGTGGCTGGCGTCGACGAGGTGAATGAGGAAATCGGCAAGGGTGGTTTCTTCCAAGGTGGCGCGGAAACTCTGCACAAGATCGTGGGGCAGATTGCGCACAAAACCGACGGTATCAGTGAGGAGAATGTGCTGACCATCGGGCATAGTCATGCGGCGCGTGCTGGTATCGAGCGTGGCGAAGAGTTTGTCTTCGGCGAGCACGTCGCTTTCAGTCAGGGCGTTGAGCAAAGAGGATTTGCCGGCGTTGGTGTAGCCGACGATGGCGCCGTGGGGAACTGGGACGCGGCTGCGCTCTTTGCGCTGGGTGTCGCGTTGTTTGCGAACTTCGACAAGGTCGGCTTTGAGCTTGTCGATGCGTTTATTGGCGAGTCGACGGTCGATTTCGAGCTGGGCTTCACCTTCGCCACGAGCTGCGCCGGTGCCGCCGCCGCGTTGACGGTCCAGGTGAGCCCACATGCGGGTGAGGCGCGGCATGGAATATTCCATCCTCGCGAGGGCGACTTGCAGGCGCGCTTCGCGGGTTTTGGCGCGGAGATTGAAGATGTCGAGGATGACCTCCTGACGGTCGATGACACAGAGCTTGGATTCTTCCTCCCAAGCGCGTTGTTGACCGGGGGAGAGTTCGTTGTCGAAAATGATGCAGTCGCAGCCGAGCTCTTTGGCGTGTTCCATGAGCTCTTCTGCTTTGCCGCTGCCAGTGAGGTAGCGAGGGCTCATGTCGCGAACATGCACCGGCAGGGTTTCGGCGACGCTAATGCCGAGGGTTTCAACCAGGTCCTTGAGCTCTTCCAAGAGGTCGGTGGCGTTGGCGAGGTCGTCGCGTTTGAAGAAGGCACCGATCAGCAGGGCGCGTTCGACCATGTTGGGTTTGTCTTGAATGTCGAACATGAATATTAAGCGGGAGTAGGTGATACGTTCGACCGAGGGCCGATGGCCAGAAACTTCGTTAGGAGACTGCCGAAAGGGGATGCCAGTGGCGGCATCCGGATAATAATCAATTGGTCGGGCTGGCGAGATTCGAACTCACGACCTCTTGCACCCCATGCAAGCGTTCTACCAAGCTGAACTACAGCCCGCGCATTTTCGGCGAGGGAAGGAGATTAAGCGCAAACCATCGTATTGTTCAAGTGCGAGATGAAGATTTCTCACCGCCGGGCTTGAATGGGGTGATGAGTGGCTGCGACAGTGGAACAATTGGCATTGAGGAAAACTGGATATATGAAAACGGGCCAAAATTGCTGGTTGGGGTCAATTTATGCAGCAGTCGATGCGGCGGCGGCAAAATAGTCTTCCAAATTGATGATGTTTGAGTGAGTCATCGAGAAAAAGTAACGGCGATGAACGGCCCAATCCCCATTGCCTCTAGGAAACCGTGGGCAGATTCTGAAAACTTTTAAAAAAGGTGACTAAAAGACTTGCACGGAACGGGGAATAGGTTAGTATCTCCTCCCGACCGAAAACGAGGGCATCACGAGGTGCAGCGAGTTCTTCAACTGAAGAGAGCGTTGTATTG
>NZ_VAUV01000033.1 GCF_005780165.1 Phragmitibacter flavus
AATATCAACCTCATCAGCGGCGGCTCCCTCCGCCCCGGTGCCAGCACCAACCCCACCGCTGCCGCCACCACCGGCGACCAGCTCGGTGCCCTCAACATCACCGGCAACCTCGGCCTCACCGGCGGCTCCGCCGTCCTTCAAATCACCTCCCCCAGCCTCAACGACGCAGGCGTCGCCGCCGCTTACACCGCAGGTGCCGCCGCCCTCACCGCTTATCTCAATACCAACGCCGACGACTGGAACGCCGCCACCTACACCGACGCCAATGGCATCCCCAAACACGACTACGTTGACGTCAGCGGCGACTTCACCTGGAACACCGGCAGCACCATCACCTACACCGGCATCAACTACAACCCGACCGTCGGCGACATCCTCAACCTCTGGGACTGGACCACCCTCGGTGGCACCTTCGACCTCGGGGCCGACGCCAACTTCCAACGCGAAGGCGGCCTGCTTGGCGACCTCGAGCTCCCCGACTTCGACGGCATCCTCTACGACCTCAGCCTCTTCCAATCCCACGGCATCGCCGTTGTCGTCGTGATCCCCGAACCCTCCAAATCCATCCTTATCCTCCTCGGTCTCTCCGCTTTTCTTCTGCGCCGACGGAGGTAAAATCCAGCGGAGCATTCATCGCCATGGTAAACGGGAGCGTCTCAGCTCAACTTTACCATTCCTGGCTCCAAGTCCCAAATGGAACCTGGCTAGCTAGCGCACGGCAGGCTCCAACTAATGATGCAGCTCATCCTCTTTCGGCTCCGGCAGCCAATGCGTTAAAATCGCCCCCACCAGCGCATACGCTCCAGCCACACTCGCCGCCACCAACGCAATCTTCGCCGGATCAGGTTTGTCGGAAGCCGACAACGTCAGCGTAAGCCACGCCGCCGCCGTGCCGATCACGCGACCCCCAATGTTCGCCGCAAAACTCTCCCCCGTGCCACGCAAATGCACTGGAAAAACCAGGGGAATGTAGTTCCCCCAAAAACTGAACTGCGCCACCGTCAGCAATCCCGCCACAAAGATCCCGATCTTCACCCAGATCAACGACCCGTCGTTGCCCAAATTCCCCGCGACCCACCAAAACAACAGCGGCACAAAAATCAAAGAGGGAATCTGGAACAAGCGGAACAAATTGCGCTTGCTTGCGATCCTCAACACCAGCAACGCCAGCAAAAATCGTCCCACCAATCCACCCACTTCCTGCCACGTCGTCACCCCGGCCACGGTCTGATCCGTCGCATTGCCACCCAATTGACGCAACCTTCCCTCTGGCAAAGGCGGTTGTCCCGCCGCAGCGGCCTCCGCGACCGCCTTGTCGCGTGCCTCTTTCGCCACCGCCAGCACCTCCACATGCCCCTTGCCCGGTGCCCCCAAAATTTGCGGCAACTGTTGAATCGCTCCAAACGCAATGCCGTAACTCGCCGCAAAAACCAACGTTGTCACAATCGTCGTCACCCGCAGTTCCGGGCTGAACAACTCCCGGATGCTTGGACGCTTCAGCACCCCCTTCGCCTTCTTCTCCGCCCACGCCGGGGACTCCGGCAGGAACGGACGAATCATGATCAACGGCAACGCCGGCACCACCCCCGAAATCAACGTATAACGCCAGGCCTCATGTCCGCCATGAATGGCCGGCAGATCCAGCGCGATCTTTGCCGCCAGAATGTTTGCCCCCGCCACCAGCAAACCACCCACCGATGAAAACGCCTGCGTGTAACCCAACACCTTCTCACGCTGTTGTGGATTCGGAAACAACTCCGCCAGCCACGCCACCGCCGCCACAAACTCCACACACACCCCGATAAACACCAGACACCGGCAGATCAACAGCTGCTCCAGTGTCGTCGCGAATCCCGCTGCAAAGGCCGAAAACGCATACAGCAAAATGCTGAACGTCAGCACCCGCCGCCGACCAAACAAATCCGTCAGATACCCGCCCAACAATCCAAAAACCCCACCCGCAATCGCCGGCACAAAAAACAAGGTCCTCGCCCACTTCACATACATCTCACCCCCCGGTGCCCACAAAGCCCGCGCCGCCTCCACCGTCATCCCCCCCGCCACCATCTGCTCCACCAATGGCGCACTCAATGCCGCCATCGCCGGCTTGATGATCAACGGCAGCATCAACAGCTCATAAATATCAAAGGCAAAACCGAGAGCCGCAATGAAGCACACCAGCCACTGCGTCGTAGTGAATTTGGGAAGGTTGGACATAATATAAAGACAGAACCATCAAACGGAGCCAGCCCCCGCAAACAAGCACAAAAATCAAAAGATCAAAAACCACTGGGTCGCGCCCGCCCCATTGGACACTCCCATTTCGATCGCCGCCTCAACCGATCAGCGGCCGCAACTCCGACAAAATCCTCGGCACCGCCACTATCGGATCTTCCTTGTCCTCATACTCCAGCGTGAACCAGCCCTGATAGTTCGCCTCCTTCAGAATCTTCACCACCCGCGCCACGTCCACCGGCTCGCCCACTTTGTCGCCATTCGGATGCATGGTCATCTTCAACTGCACATTCACCGCATACGGCGCAATCTTCGCCAAATCCCCATACGGATCCGCCGTCTTGAAATTCCCCGCATCAAAATTGATCCCCGCCCACGGACTGTCCACCGCCTTGACCAGCCGGATCAACGGATCCGCCTCCGCCACAATCCCTCCATGATTCTCCAACCCCAAAAACACGCCCTTCTGCCCCGCAAACTCCAGACACTCCCGATAACACTCCAGACAATTTTTCTCCGCCTCCTCCTGCGTCCCGCCCTTCGGCACCGTCCCTGCAAACACCCGGATGTGAGGCGCGCCCATGATCGCCGCATTGGTGATCCACTGCTTCACATAAGCGATCTCCTTGTCCCGCTCCGCGCCCGGAGGATGCGTAAACGTATTCCCCACCGCCGTCCCCGCAATCGGCACGCCGCGCAAATAAGAATACCGTCTCACCTCCAGCAGATATTTTTCATCCACCTCCGGCGGGAAAAAGTAGCTCGTCAACTCCGCTCCCACCCCGCCATGATCCGCACAATAATCAATGAAATCAAAAACCTCCCAGCCTTCCGTCCCCTCCTTCAACTTGCCATTTTCCTTGCCGCCTTTCAGCCACTTCATCGAATCACGAAACGAATAAGCCGCCAGTCCCAACACCATCCGCGGACCACCCTTGCGTTTGATCGGCTCCATCGCAGGAAGAAAAGACGCCGTCAAAGTCGCGGCACCAGTCGTGAGGAAAAATCGACGATTCATATTCATGTTCATGATTGCGTGCGAGATCACAGCAGAAAACCAACGCATCACCAAGCACATTTTTTCTGATCATCATCATCCACTTCACGGACCCTTCACTGGCCCCAACCTTAAAAACACATCCCTCGGCCCTGTCGACTGCCGCATCCTGATCACCATCGATCCGCTCTCCAGACGCACGATCAGCGACTCTTCGAAAAACGCATCCTTCCACTCCGGCAACACCCCGGGAGCCAGATCCGGCCCCAACGTCAACGCCGCCTTCAACATCCGTTGCTGCGTCACTGCCTCCAGCCGTTTGCGCAGATGATTCTCAATCAGCGAAAACAAATTTTGCGCCGCCGGCATCGTCAACGTTTGATCTGCCTGGATCATCCGGATCTCCTCCAGCGCCTTCTCCCATGGCAATCCCGAAGCCACCCGCAAACGCTCAAACGCCTTCCCAATCACCTCGTGATGCGCCTTCCACGATTCCAGCAACTGACTCGCCGAAGCCTCGTCCGCCTCCTTCGATTCGCCCCCGGCAGGTTGCCCAATCGCCGCCGCTGCCATCGTAAGCGCCTTCAGCGCCGCCTCATGATCCGGCACCTGCTCGATGCCCAGAAGCATGCGGTGCAACCACTCCGCCACCGACTGCTCCCCGCGCAACGCCTCACTCACCAAATCCAACTCCGGCAACAAATCCAACTGCTGCCGGTGACCGATCCTCGTATTGGAATCCAGCCCCGCCAGATGCCTTGCCGTTGCCCGCAACGCCAGCGACTCCATCGAATACTCCGCCAGCACCGTCGTCAGCATCTCGCCATTGCCCAAATGACGCGCCGCCCGATGCACCACCAGCACCCACTCCAGAGCCTCTTTCGGTTTTTTCGACACAAATGAATGCTCCGCCTTCAGCAGCGCCAGCCGGCACATGAATTGCATCCGCGCCATATGCGGCATCACCGCAAACGGCCCCTCCTCCAACGTAATCCCCCAGTCACAAACCGCCGTGCTTGCCGACGCCCGCTTGAACCGCTCCAATCCCGGTCTCACCAGCTCCAACAACGAACCCACCATCGGCGCATCCGCCGCCAGTCTTCCCCCGGCAACATCCGTCGGCAACTGCTCCTGAGCCTTGGTCAGTTCCGGCAAAAGCGCCTGGGCCTGCCAATAAATCAACGCCGGGTTAGGACCACGCCTTTTCGCCACCTCTCCCCCCGCCCCCGGCATTGCACCGACCGCCATTACCACCAAAGAAACTGCTCCAGCCAAAGAAATCACAGCCTCAACTTACTCAACCTCCCTCCTCACAACCAGCACAAATTTTCGCGAGATGGACCCCGCATTCATACTTTCGCCTTCATCCTTCATCCTTTCTAAATTCCCCCCAACGCCACATCCAGCGTCCCAATCAAAAAGTCCGCATCCTCCCCCGTCAAACACATCGGCGGTTTGATCCTCAAAACATTCCCATTCAGTCCACCCTTGCCAATCAACAATCCCAGCTCCTTGCACGTCTCAAACACTTGGGCACACTCCGCACTCGCCGGCTCCTTCGTTTTCCGATCCTTCACCAACTCCACCCCCAGCATCAATCCCATCCCACGCACATCGCCAATCAAGTCATGCTTTTCCGCCAGCTTCAAAAACCCCTCTTTCAACTGCGCCCCCACCCGCAACGAATTCTCCTGCAACCCCTCGCGCTCAATCACCTCCAGCACCGCCCGCCCCTGCGCACAACTCACCGGATTCCCGCCAAAAGTGTTAAAGTGGATTCTCGACGCCAACACCTTCGCAATCTCCGGTGTCGTCACCACCGCCGCCAGCGGACACCCATTGCCAATGCCCTTCGCCATCGTCACAATCTCCGGCATCCCCCCCTGCGTTTCAAACCCCCAATAGTGCGTGCCGGCCCGACCAACCCCCGCCTGCACCTCATCCGCGACACATAACCCACCCGCCGCCCGCACATGCTCATAGGCATGCTTCAAATACCCTTCTGGAAACACCACCGTGCCGCCAACGCCCTGAATCGACTCCGCAAAAAACGCGGCCACTTTTCCCGACGTGCCAAAACGAATCAAACTCTGCACATCCTCCGCATACTTCCTTCCCGCCTCCGCATCATCAATTCCAAACGGTCCGCGATACATGTCCGGCATCTGCGCATGCTGAACCCCAAATCCATGCGGCACATTGAACTTCCAAGTATGATGCGACGTCAACGCCATCGACGCCGGACTCCCGCCATGATAGGCATTCCTCAACGCGATCAAATCATAATTTCCTGTATAAGCCCGCGCCATCAACATCGCGAGGTCATTGGCCTCTGATCCCGAGTTCACAAAATACACCACCTTCAAATCCCCCGGCATCTTCGCCGCCAGCTCCTTCGCATACAGAGCGATGTTCGGATGAAGATAAATCGTCGTCGTATGTTGAATCCGCTCATTCTGCCCATTCGCCGCCGCCATCACCTGCGGATGACAATGCCCCACACTGACCGTCACAATCCCTCCGAACCCATCCAGATACCTCCGGCCCGTCTCATCAAAAAGATACTGCCCCTTCCCCTCCACCACCATGATCGGCTTCTTGTAATAATGAAAGATCGCCGGGTTCAAAAACTCTTTCCTAAGTGCCAGCACCTCCTCCGCCGATGGCCCCTCATAACTCATCGGCACATAATCAAACGGTGGCAAAGTTAGCGCATTCATAGAGTTAGTTACCAAGTTATCCCATTCCTCTTATCCCTTATCCTTTCGAACCTACTTGCGCCACACATCCCCCGCATTCCCGCCAAACCAGCGCGTGCTCACCACCTTCTGCTGCGTGTAAAACTGCACCCCTTCCTTGCCCTGGATATGCAGGTCTCCGAAAAACGACTCACCCCATCCGGAAAACGGAAACATCGCCATGGTCGCCGGCACCCCCACATTCACCCCCACCATGCCCGCCTTCACCCGATGTTTGAACTCCCGCGCCGCATGCCCTGATTGCGTAAAGATCGCCGCCCCGTTGCCATAAGCCGAACGATTCGCCAGCTCGATCGCATTGTCCAAACTGTCCACCCGCATCACGTTCAACACCGGCCCAAAAACCTCCTCATTCGCAATCGTCATCCCGGAGTCCACATAGTCCAAAATCGTCGCCCCCAAATAAAATCCGTTCGGTGCCCCATCCACCGCCAACCCACGACCATCACACAGCACCTTCGCGCCATCCTTTTCCCCCGAGGCAATCAACTCCTCCACCCGTGACTTGTGCTGCGCCGTAATCAACGGTCCCATGTCCGGCTGATGCGACGCCACATCCGTGCGCCCCACCTTCAAGCCCTTCGCCGCCGCCGTTAGCGACGTCAGCACGCGATGCCCCGCCTCCGCCACCGCAATCGCCGTCGACCCCGCCATGCACCGCTCGCCCGCACAACCAAACGCCGCCGCCATCAACGACTCCACCGTCTTCGGTTGATCCGCATCCGGCATCACCACCACATAATTTTTTGCCCCCCCATTCGCCTGCACCCGCTTGCCGTGCCGCATCCCCGTCTCATAAATGTGCCGCGCCACTGGCGTCGACCCCACAAAAGAAATCGCCCTCACATCGTTGTGCGTGATCAACGCATCCACCACCTCACGCCCCCCCTGCACCAGATTCAGCACCCCTTTCGGCAACCCCGCCTTCTCCAAAAGCTCCACCAACATCACCGCCGTCAACGGCACCTTTTCACTCGGCTTCAACACAAACGTATTCCCACAAGCCAGCGCCAGCGGAAACATCCACAACGGCACCATCGCAGGGAAGTTGAACGGCGTGATCCCCACACAAACCCCCAGCGGTTGATTCATCGTTTCGCAGTCCACCCCCCGCGCAATGTCCTCCAGCGTGTCGCCCATCAACAACGACGGAATTCCACACGCATACTCCACATTTTCCAAGCCCCGATACACACTGCCCCTGGCCTCTACCAGCGTCTTGCCATGCTCACGCGTGACACTCTGACAAAGCCGCTCAAAATTATCTTCGATCAACTGCCGGTAACGAAACATCCCCCTCGCCCGCTCGACCGCCGGCGTATCGCGCCACGCCGGAAACGCCGCCGCTGCCACCGACACCGCCTCATCCACCAGAGCCGCACTGCCACCCGGACTCTCCGCGATCACCTCCCCCGTCGACGGATTAAACACCGGCGTCGCCGCATCTCCATTCAAGGTGCGCCATTCGCCAGCGATTAAGACCGGGCATGAGTCCATAGAAAAACAATTGAAGTTGCCCGATCATCCCTGCGCCAAAGAATCCGACTGCTGCACGAACGAATCGCCCGTCCATTCCGCATCCGAACTCACCTTGGCCTTCTGTTCCACCTCCACTGCCGCCGCCGCCTTCTGCGCTGCCTTGCGTGCCCCCTGCCGCTCCACCAAATCCGCATGCGTGGTGAAATAAGGCAGACTCTTTCCCTTAAATTCCGCCAGCGTCTCAAACCCATGTTTGTCCATGAACGTCAATAAATCCTCGCACATCGGCTTCACACAACCATAACCAAACTTCATCACCCCCGTGCAAACCTGCACCGTATCCGCCCCCAGCAAAATGAACTGCGCCGCGTCCTCCCCGCTCTCAATTCCTCCCAATCCCGACACCGTCTGCTCCGGAAATTCTTTCTCCATCATCGCCGCAATCTCCATCACCATCCGCAACGCAATTGGCTTCACCGCCTTCGAAGAATACCCCCCCGGCGTCGTATACCCCTCCACCGTCGGCTCCGGCTTCAAAGTATCGAGATTCACCCCCATCACACAACGGATCGTGTTGATCGCACTGATCCCATCCGCCCCGCCACGCAACGCCGCGCGACTTGGCTCTTCAATGTGCGTGATGTTCGGCGTCATCTTCGCCCAAAACGGAATCTTCGCCACCTTCTTCACCCAGCCACAAACCTCCTCCAAAATCTCCGGATCCTGCCCCATCGCCGCCCCCATCTTGCGCTCCGGCAACCCATGCGGACACGAAAAATTCAACTCAAATCCGTCCACGCCCGCGTCCTGACACCGCTCCACAATCTCGGCCCACGCCTCCTCCCGACACTCCTCCATGATCGATGCAATCAACACCCCTTCTGGATGCTCGTCTTTGCAGCGTTTGAACTCATCCATCCACAAATGAAACGGCCGGTCGCTGATCAACTCAATGTTCTCCCAGCCAATCACCTCACCCGACCCCGAATGCAGCTTCGCATAACGCGGCGACACATTGATCACCTTCGACGCATCCAGACTGATCGTCTTCGCAATCACCGCCCCCCAGCCATCGCGGAACGCGCGTGAAATCACATTGATATTCGTCCCTGGAGGACCCGAACCAATCACAAAAGGATTCGGCAACTTCAGACCATTAACAGTGGTGGCAAGCGTAGGCATGGCGAAACAAAAATAGAGAGTATCAAACCCACCAAGCACAGCCAAGGCCATTCATCCAAAGAAAATGTGCATCCCCTTTAAATCAAAACCGCCACCTACCCCCCACCCACTGGGACCACCGACGTGTCCAGACTGTGTAAAAACTCCCGGCTTTGGGTTGACGTGGGCGGGTTTGTCGAGATTTAAACTCTCCATGAGTCATATCCAAGGTCATGACCGCGATGAAACCCTTTTGCTGCCGCCCCGCCTTGATG
>NZ_VAUV01000034.1 GCF_005780165.1 Phragmitibacter flavus
TTTCGTCTCGTATTTCTCTCCACACGACTTCGCAGCCGTGCAGTTACACTCGACTACCATCAAGGAGCATCGACCTCGAAGACCTGGACTTTCACTGGTTGGTTTCATGTTTTCATATGCGAACGGAGCGCCGGGCTCCGCACCGGCCTCAGTGCCGTGACACAGGCTTGCAGCCTGTGGGTGAGGCAGGCATTTTGCCTGCCTGCCCGGTCGCGGTGCCGCTCATCCGCCAGTCCAGAACCCGTAACACAGACTTCCAGTCTGTGCGTTTGACGGACATCCTGTCCGTCACCAAAAATCCCCCATTCCCCCCATTCCCCCCAAGCCCCCCTTTTGGCCTTCCGACTTCCGCCTTCCGCCTTCCGCCTTCCGCATTTCACCACTTCCGAACCAAGAACCAAGAACCAAGAACAAAGAACAAAGAACCTCACCACCCCCCCACCTCACGTCTCCCCCCAACCCCACCCTCCGGAAACACCCTCCTCAACCTCAGTCTCAACCTCTTCTCATTCACGCGCTTGAGCTCATGCTCCCAAACCCTCACCACCTTCCACCCCGCCGCCTTAAGAATCCGGTTCACCTTCCGATCCCTCGCAGCATTCGTCGCCTTCTTCGTGTCCCAAAACTCCTGGTTCCCTTTCGGACTGACATAACACTTGGGGCAGCCATGCCAGAAACAACCATCAACAAACACCGCGACCCTCGCCTTCCGAAACACAAAATCGGGCCGCACCTTCAACCTCTGCTCCTGTGAATCTTTTTTGGGTGTTTTGATTTCAAGATGTCGTCTCCAACCAGTAACGCCAAGTTCCTTGAAAACCCCCATCATCTTCAATTCCGTATCCTTGTTGCCCCGCGACCGGATGCGCGATCCTCTCAACTTTATCGACCTCTTCTGTGGCATAGGCGGATTCCGCATCGCCTTCGAGAAAGCCGGTGGAAAGTGCGTCTTTTCAAGCGACTACGACAAGTTCAGCCAACAAACCTACGAGGCGAACTTCGGGGAGCGCCCGCACGGCGACATCAATCAGGTGAAGGTCGGAGACATCCCCCAGCATGACATCCTTTGTGCCGGGTTCCCTTGCCAGCCGTTCAGCATCGCAGGAGTCTCCAAAAAGAACAGCCTCGGGCGCTTGCATGGCTTCGACCACGTGAAGCAGGGCAACCTGTTTTTCTCCATCGCGGACATCCTCGATCACCACCGCCCGGCGGCCTTCGTCTTGGAGAACGTCAAGAACCTCAAAGGGCACGACAAGGGCAGGGCGTTCGCCGTCATTAAGGACACGTTGGAAAAGGCACTAGACTACACCATCTACACGTAGATCATCAATGCGAAATCCGTCGTGCCGCAGCACCGCGAAAGGATCTTTTATCATCGGATTTAACGAGAAACGTGATTTCGATCTCTGTCATTGCCCGCAACGATACTGTCTTTTCGCTGATCCAACTCCAGAACAAATTCTTGGCAGTTGACCGCATCATCAAATTCACGTTCACCGTCCAGAAACTCCTGTAGGCGGGTAATCATGCAATCGGCAATCTCGCGTTGCGCTTCCAACTCTGAGCCGAAAACCACATATCCATCTTCATCTTTGACCAACGGCACCGCCTCGTCGAGATGTGTGTTGATACAAATGCAGAAAACGGAAGCTACGTCAGTGTCGTTAGCTGGATTGTATCTCATGATTGCTGGGACTGTATAGCCAGGTGAAAGACACATGACAACACGAAATTTAAGCATGCATCAGGAAGCGTCATGAGATCAAAATCCATCGTGGCATCTGGAAATTTGTGGACCAGGAAGGAGCTGCTAATCCTCCTCAATATTTATCACAAACTGCGCTTTGGTCAGATCGATCACCGTCAGCCTGTAATCATTGACCTTGCCGAGCGCATAGGACGCACTCCCAACGCAGTGGCAATGAAGCTTCTCAACCTCGCCTCGGGTGACCCCGTTCAGCAGATACGTGGCGTCGTCGGCCTCAAAGGCGCCAGCAAGTTAGACCGCGAAATCTGGGACGAATTTCATTCAAACGCAGTTGCGATGGTTGCGTTAAGCCAGGAGTATTTCGATGATCTATTCGTCGAAGCCGAGGATGAAACCACAGAAGTTATCGCCGGCACCGGCATACGCCGAGTCCCTAAAGCACCCAATGGCGCTACCGAAGCAACGAGCTTTTCAAAACAACGGCGCGGGCAGGGTTATTTTAGGGATGTCGTGTTAAACAATTACGACAATCGATGCGCTCTCACCGGACTTCCCGTTCGCGAACTTCTCATCGCCTCTCACATATTGCCTTGGCATGCTCATGAGGCAGAACGCATCGACGTGCGAAACGGCATTTCCCTCAACCGTCTCCACGACGCGGCGTTTGACCAAGGGTTCATAACCTTCGATGACGAACTGCGCCTTGTCCTGTCAAAACGCCTTTTGAACTTCCTGCCAGCTGCCGCCATCGTTACATCTTTCGAAGCTCTCATCAGCCAGCCACTTCAAATACCAAAAGACGCAATTCCACCAGATTTGGATTTCTTGAGGAGGCATAGGAAACGGTTTCAGTTCGACTAAAGCCAATTTCAGCAACCCCTATCGAAAAAAGTCTTCCTATCGATTTGGTTCGCCCTTTCCTATCTCGAACCCGGCCTCCATCCAGACGGATATGAATGCGAAGACTCCGGCTGGACGGAGGAGATGAAACCCTATGCCGCCGAGGCATGGAGACGAAGCGAGCGTGGGGAGCTGGATGACAATGAACTCTACCCCTCTGATGCGCAGTGGGCTGGACTCCACGACCGAATGACGACGCACACTCCAGAGGAAACGTATTTCCGGCAACGCATCGCGGCGCGCACCAAATGAAGTGTTGATGGCACACTGATCCACATCCAGGTCGGCAACCTGAACGGCTCCGTATTTTGCAATTGTTTGCCACCTCCACTGGTGACACATTTCACCAAGGGAGGCGATTGACAGCTCAACCAACAGCACATGCAGCGACGGCCTTCCTTAAGAGACCCCAGGCCGGTCAGTGTCGGCGGACCTGTTCAGGCAATTACCGCAGAAGATCATCTGCTCGGAGGCATGCTCCATCACGCCCGGGATTTCGGTCGCAAACGCCTGCTGGACACCAGGCTGGCAGCGACATTTCACAGCGCTGGCGTGAAGCGGATCGTGACCACTAACGAGCGGGACTTCAAAGTGCCGGGTGCACCCAAGCTGAAGCCTCCACAGCCACAGAACAAGTCAATGAAGGTGGAGGCCGGTGGCGAATCCATCACAACTCCACTCCTTCTGTGAGCTGCTTTAACGAGACCCCAAGTGCCTTCGCCAGCCGGAGCAGCGACAATAAACTTGGGTTGCGCAATCCACGTTCGATTCCTGAAATGTAGGTGATGTCCAATTTGGCCCGCTCAGCAAGCTGCTCTTGGGTCAGATCTTGGGTTTCGCGTAGGTTTCTAACATGAATTCCAAATTTACTCAGAACTGGATCGGGCGAGGGCATCCTCTTATCTTGCCTAATCCTGCCCCTTAAAATCTATGGACGATCGTCCATATTTAATAGACTTCAAAATGGCGGCAATGATTGACTGGCCGGAACCACTTTCATCAAATCATGCCACAGGATGCGCCCCCCTTCTGGACAAACGAGGTGCGATACATTAATCTCAATGTATGAAAACCATAACCATCAATGTATCTGAGCCGGTTTATGAAGATTTTCAGGAGTATGCTCGGAAGACAGATCGGAAAGCCTCGGAGTTGATCCGGGAGGCGATGGAGAGCTTCCGGCAACTGCACATGCAGCGACGGACTTCCCTAAGAGACCGGAGGCCAGTCAGTGTCGGAGGGCCGATTCAGGCCATTAGCGCAGAAGACGATCTATTGGGAGACATGCTCGATGACGCACGGGATTGATACGGACTTCCTGGTCGCGGCTGAGGTGACGGATCATCCGTTTCACCGCGAGGCAGACGCTTTGCTGCAATCGTTGCTAAACGACGGTCATGATCTGGCGCTGGCACCGCAGACCCTGGCGGAGTTTATCCACATCGTGACCGACGGTAAGCGGATGCCGCAGCCACTCACCACGGCAGCGGCGATCAGCCGGGCAGAGCACTGGTGGGAGGCCGCAGAGGTAATGCGGGTATTTCCCGATGACCAAACGGTGACAAACTTTCTCGCCTGGTTGACACGCTACCAACTCGGTCGCAAACGTCTGCTGGAAACCATGCTGGCGGCGACGTTTCACAGCGCTGGCGTGAAGCGGATCATAACCAATAACGAGCGGGACTTCAAAGTGCTGGGAGCCTTCGATTTCGTGACTTTCCGACCATGAACGCCAACCCTCCCTCCAGAGGATCGATGCCCGGCTGAAGACTGGCGGCATCACGGCGTTCATCCCACCTCCCAGCCCCAACCGCCCCCAACTGACCTTCCCCTGCAAAAAACCCCCTCGTCGGCCCTTACTACTAAGCCGACCCCATGTCCCGCCTCGTCCTGTCTCTCATCGCCACCACCCTGCTAGCGGCAACTCATGCCGCCGAACCACCCCCGGCCACGCTGCCCTTCGACCCCGAAACCATCAGCCGACTCAGTCTCGATGGCAAACCCCGCTCCCTCGCCATCCGCCAAGGCGACAACACCTGGCTTGGCTACGACCTCGAACGCGCCACCATTTTCAGAACGTGGCAGGCTCCCAAAGGCAAATCCGGTCTCATAAAAAAGGACTTCACCACCAAATCCACAGGCACCTCGTGGTTCAAAGACGATTCCGACACCCCTTGGAAACTCCAGCGCGGCGACTCCACCCTGCCACTGCAAATCCGCTACCTCGGCTGCTCCCATCGTCAAGACCACATCGAACTGCGCTGGGAACTGCGCCACGACACCCACATCATCAACCTCCACGAACGCATCCCCCTCGCCGCCGCACCTGCATCGGATCGTGTCCTGCGCGAACTCCGCGCCACCCCCCTCGCCGCCAACGAATCCCTGCTACCCCCATTCGACACCACATGGACCTGGTCCCCATCTTCCTCGCCCGCAATCACCGGCACCGACTGGCACCGACTCACCCTCACCAAACCATGAAGACCGCCGCCCTGCTCCTTCTCTTCCTGCTGAGCGGCACCCTCACCGCATCCGAGCCATCCGCCACCCTCGACCTCCCCGCCACCAACATCTTCTCCAAAGGCCCCAACACCTACACCGGCGACATCCTCAACATCACCCGCGGCCGCGGTGCCATCATCGGCTGGTATATCCAGGCCGCCAAAGCCGAAGACGTCCAGGTCTCCATCGAATACGCCAGCGCCCGCCCCCTCAACCAGGCCTATCAACTCTCCTTCGACGGCCACGACCACTTCTGGAACGTCCCCCCAACCGCCGATCCCAATCCCGACTCCGACAACAACAACCACCTCACCCACGCCGACCTCGGCACCTTCCAGGTCCGCCCCGGCCTCCCCCTCCTCATCCTCCTCGTGCCCCCCTCCGGCACCAAATACCAACACCCCGTTCGCTTCCGCAAACTCATCCTCAAAGGCCACACCCCCGGCAACCTCACCCTCATCCCCAACCTCCAGGAACCCCCCGCCCCCACCGCCACCCCCGGCTTCGGCGAAAAACTCAACGCCCTCCACCCCGCCCTCGAATACCTCGACCTCGCCACCCCCGACCTCACCCTGCGCATCAGCGGCATGGCCCTGCGCAGCCCCACCGAACTCCTCTTCACCACCTGGGAAGGCGACCTCTACTCCCTCGATCTTGATACCCTTTCAAGTGAGCCCCCCCCACCCATCCGCCACATCGCCCAGGGCCTCTCCGAACCCATGGGCCTCGCCACCACCAACGACCGCATCTTCGTCACCGAAAAAAACGAAGTCACCGAACTCCTCGACCACGACAACGACGGCCTCTTCGAAACCTACCGCTGCCTCGCCCACGACTGGCCCGCCACCATGGACTACCACGAATACCTCTTCGGCGCCGTCATCAAAGACTCCCACCTCTACTTCTCCTCCAGCGTCGGCATGGCCGCCCGCGGCAAAGACAACTACCAGGCCCCCCTGCGCGGCAGCGCGATTGCAGTCCACATCGACACCGGCAAAACCGACATCATTGCCGGCGGCCTGCGCACCCCCGACGGCATCGGACTCGGCCCGAACGACTCCATCCTCATCACCGACAACCAGGGCGAATGGCTCCCCGCCAACAAACTCATCCACCTTCAAAAAGGCGCCCACTACCAGTTCCGCAGCATCCCCCCCTGGCATCCCCTCGACCAACTTCAATCACCCACCCCGCCAGCCGTCTGGCTCCCCCAAGGCGAAATCGCCAGCTCCCCCACCGAACCCATCCTCCTCCCCTCCACCTGGGGACCCTACGCCAACCACGTCCTCTTCGGCGACGCCACCTTCGGCGGGCTGCAACGCGTCTTCCTCGAAGAAGTCGACGGCATCATGCAAGGAGCCGTCTTCCCCTTTTCCCAAGGCTTCCGCCACCTCTTCCACCGCTTCGCATTTGGCCCCAACGGCGACCTCTACGCCGGCGGCATCGCCCGCGGCCAGGACCAGGAATTCATCAAACGCGTCAGCGGACTCAGCCGCATCCGCTACAACGGTAAACCCGTCTTCGAACCCCTCGCCGCCCGCCTTAAGGCAAACGGACTCGAAATCGAATTCACCCAACCTCTCGCCCAAGACCACGGCTGGAACCCCGCCGGCTACCATGTCTCCCAATGGGGCTACCAGGGCACCCAAACTTACGGCGGCCAAAAAGTCCGACCGCGCATCGCCGAAGTCCGCTCCGCCACCGTCTCCACCGACCGACGCCGCGTCTTCATTGAACTCCCCGGCCTCACCCTCAACGAAGTCATCCACGTCCGCCTCCCTACCAGCCTCCCCTCCGAATCCGGACTCCCCCTCTGGACTGGCGACCTCTGGTATACCGTCAACCAAATCCCCAAAAACCTCCCCGGCGAAATCCGCCCCGCTCCGGCCCACACCAACGCCACCACCACCCCCTTCTTCCAATTCTCCAAAACCGACACCGGCCGCGTCCTCTACCAAAACTTCTGCTCCACCTGCCACAGCCTCGACAGCACCCCCCTCGCCGGCCCCACCCTCCATGGCCTCATCGGCTCCACCCGAAAAGTTCGCGACACCACCGGCAAAACCCGCGAGATCAAAGCCGACGCCACCTACCTCCGCCAGTCCATCCTCGAACCCAACACCCTCCTCAGCGACGGCTACCCCGAAAATCTCATGCCCCCCATCGGCGCCATCCTCACCCCCGATCAGCTCGACGCCCTAATCGACTACATCATCAAAGCCTCCAAGAAAAAGTAATCAGCCCACTCCGCATTCCGCACTCCTTCACGCCCCCAACTAAGAACCAAGAACCAAGAACCAAGAACCAAGAACCAAGAACCAAGAACCAAGAACTTTTTCTCATGACCCTTAAAACCACACTCGCCACCACAATCCTCCTCCTCCTAACTCCCCTCCTCGCCCCAGCCCTCGAACTCGACCCCGCCGAAAAAACCCTCGGCTTCACCCCCCTCTTCGACGGCAAAACCTTCACCGGCTGGACCCACAGAGGCAACTGGGAAATCGAAGACAACACCTTCGTCCGCAAACGCTCCGGCGGCTCCCTCATCTATGACGCCAACACCGTCCCTGACGACTTCGAACTCCGCTTCGAATGGAAGGTCACCGAACTCTGCAACAGCGGCCTCTACTACCGACCCGGCCAGGTGGAATACCAAATCCTCGACGACGCCCATCCCGTCTATGGAGCCAACCCTCGCCAGTCCGCCGCCTCCCTCTTCTTCTGCATGCCCCCCAAAAAACGCGCCACCCGCCCTGTCGGCGAATGGAACACTGCCCGCATCATCTGCAAAGGCACCGTCATCGAACACTGGCTCAACGAAGAACGCGTCATCTCCTTCGACTACACCGACCCCAAATGGGCCAAAGAAGTCGAAATCCTCCGCATCCGCGGCGGCGACCTCACCGGACGCGGCAGCAAATTTTCTCTTCAGGACCACGGCCAGGAAGTCGCCTTCCGCCACCTCCGCCTGCGCACCATTCCTCAGGACGAAGAACTCATCCCTGACCCCACCTTCGAACCCCTCCCTGTGACCGGTGAAGCCCTGGAAAAAGAAAACGCCCGCATCCGCAGCATGCAAAAAAAGTAAGCCTGCCCCCCGTGACACAGGCTTGTAGCCCATAAGCATATACCTAAAGGTTGAAGTATGCATTGAGCTGGCTATGTTGGCTGATGCAACCGCGAACTTTGGTCGAGGATGAGTGGGAGGTGCTGCGGCACTTTCTTCCTGAAAACTTGGATGAAGATGCCCGGCTTCACGGTGCAATGCGCCGACGGCGAGGTCAGATCACATCGGCAGAGCAGCTATTGCGGGTGCTACTTATGCATGTCGGTGGAGGCTTGTCCCTTGAGCAAACTTCAGCGCGTGCCCGCGCCCGAGGCTTGGCCGACCTCAATGCCATGGCTCTACATAAACGACTTTGCACCTCGCGCCCCTGGCTGGAGGCGCTTTGCATTC
>NZ_VAUV01000035.1 GCF_005780165.1 Phragmitibacter flavus
GAACTTTGTTTCCTCGAAGAGACTCTCACTTGCCGATTTCTTATGATGCGCTGTAGAATGCCATCGAGCTTTCTTGATCATTGAAGGCTCACCGTCTGAGATTCAGCGCTCACCACTGGAAATGCACAAAAAACCCCATCACTCCGTGAGGAATGATGGGGTGAGACTGGCAACGACCTACTTTCACATGACCTTTCGTCATACTATCATCAGTATATTAGTGTTTCACTTCCGTGTTCGAGATGGGGACGGGTGGTTCCACTGATCTTTAATCACCAGACGTTTGTTCATTTATTCATTTGATTGTGATGAACAACGTGTCTGCTGATTGCTTTTAATCAATTGAGCTGGTCCATTGAAAGCTGCGCACGCATGAGATAATTAATTCAATTGGATGATTAGTGATGATAAGCTTAACACATTACTGTGCTTAGACCATCATTCTATCAACGTGGTAGTCTTCCACGATCCTATAGGGAGAACTCATCTTAGGAGGGGCTTGGCACTTAGATGCTTTCAGCGCTTATCCTTTCCGCACATAGCTACCCAGCTGTGCCACTGACGTGACAACTGGAACACCAGAGGTGCGTTACTTCCGGTCCTCTCGTACTAGGAAGTAAACCCTTCAATTCTCCAACGCCCACGGAGGATAGAGGACCGAACTGTCTCGCGACGTTCTGAACCCAGCTCGCGTGCCGCTTTAATAGGCGAACAGCCTAACCCTTGGGACCTTCTCCAGCCCCAGGATGCGACGAGCCGACATCGAGGTGCCAAACTTCATCGTCGATATGAACTCTTGGATGAAATCAGCCTGTTATCCCTAGCGTACCTTTTGTCCGTTAAGCGACGGCAATTCCACATTAAACCGCCGGATCACTCAGGCCTACTTTCGTATCTGTTCGACTTGTTGGTCTCACAGTTAGGCTGGCTTATGCCTGTGCACTCAACACGCGATTACCAACCGCGCTGAGCCAACCTTCGCGCTCCTCCGTTACTCTTTGGGAGGATACCGCCCCAGTAAAACTGACCGGCTGACATGGTCCCGATTTCTCGGTTAGAATCGCCAATACCAAAGGGTGGTGTCTCACTTTTGGCTCCACTAAACCCGAAAGTTTAGCTTCAAAGCCTCCCACTTACTCTGAGCATTGAAATCAGCGATTCAGTGACAGCTTACAGTTAAGGTGCATAGGGTCTTTCCGTCCTTCCGCGGGTAGGCGGCATCTTCACCGCCACTACAAATTCACTGAGCGCCTCGTTGAGACAGCGGTCAACTCGTTACACGATTCGTGCAGGTCGGAACTTACCCGACAAGGAATTTCGCTACCTTAGGACCGTTATAGTTACGGCCGACATTCACGGGGACTTGGGTTCAGAGCTTCGCCTTGCGGCTAACCCCTTGCCTTAATCTTTCCGCATTGGTCACGTGTCACATCGTATACTTGGACTTTCGTCTTAGCACAATGCTGTGTTTTTGATAAACAGTCGGTTGACCCCTTTCACTGCGACCTGTCAAAGACAGGCATCCCTTCTTCCGAAGTTACGGGACTAGATTGCAGAGTTCCTTAACGAGGGTTCACTCTTACGCCTTGGTATATTCTACCCACCCACCTGTGTCGGTTTGCGGTACGGGCGTTTATGGAAACACTAAGACGATTTTCTAGGCGGCGATCATCAATACACGGTCATGCCAAAGCACTTCCTGCCAAGTCAATAAGGTCTGTATTGCTTTCTCTCCGCAGCATCTTAGCTTAATCATATACGGCGCAGTAATTTTAAACTGCTTTCCATCGCTTTCGCCGTTCGGCTTAAACTTAGGCCCCGGCTAACCCTGGGACGAACATCGTTGCCCAGGAAACCTTGGGTTTATGGCGGGGCAGGATTTCACTGCCCTATCGTTACTTATGTCTGCATCCTCACTTCTTAACTCTCGACTGTCAGTCACCTTACAGCTTCAACGTGTTAAGAACGCTCCTCTACCACTCACACTTGCGTGCAAATCCAGAGCTTCGGTATGTCGCTTGATCGCCAATCATTTTCGGCGCGAGATCTCTCGATGAGTCAGCTATTACGCACTGTTTAAATGGTGGCTGCTTCTAAGCCAACATCCTCACTGTCAATGAAATCTCACTTCCTTTCCACTGAGCGACATTTGGGCACCTTAGCTGCTGGGCTGGGTTGTTTCCCTTTCGACAATGAAGCTTATCCCCCACTGTCTTACTGCCATGCTTCATTCGAAGGTATTCGGAGTTTGATTGAGTTTGGTAGACGGGTATGCCCCCTAGCTCATTCAGTGCTCTACCCCCTTCGATCAGCACATGACGCTGCACCTAAATACATTTCGAGGAGAACCAGCTATTACGGGGTTTGATTAGCCTTTCACTCCTACCCACAACTCATCCGAGAATTTCTCAAGATTCACCGGTTCGGCCTTTCATGTCGTATTACCAACACTTCTGCCTGGCCATGGGTAGATCACCACCGCTTCGGGTTTAGCTCTAGCAACTTGTCGCCCTTTTAAGACTCGCTTTCGCTATGCCTATCCCCCAGAAGGGTTTAAGCAGCGCCACTAAAACTAACTCGCAGACTCATTAAGCAAAAGGCACGCCATCACCGGACAAGCCGGCTTTGACACCTTGTAAGCACATGGTTTCAGGTACTATTTCACTCCGCTCGCAGCGGTTCTTTTCACCTTTCCCTCGCGGTACTTGTTCACTGTCGGTCACTGATTAGTATTTAGCCTTACGCCGTGGTCGGCGCAGATTCATGCGAAGTTTCACGTGTGTCGCATTACTCAGGTGTCCTCTAGGCTGATTCCAGTTTTCGGTTACGGGCCTTTCACCCTCTTTGGCGCAACTTTCCTGAAGCTTCACCTAACCAGAATCAATGCCATATCGTGGATCCTACAACCCCAAGATAAACTTGGTTTGGGCTGTTCCGCTTTCGTTCGCCACTACTGACGGAATCGCTTTCGCTTTCTTTTCCTCTGGGTACTGAGATGTTTCACTTCCCCAGGTTTGGCTTTCCACAAAGTGGAATTCTACAATTACTTGTAGCAGGTTATCCTATTCGGAGATCTCCGATTTGTAGCGTCTTTGCCGCTATCCGGAGCTTATCGCAGCTTAGCACGTCCTTCATCGCCTTTCAGTGCCTAGGCATTCACTATGTGCCTTCTATTCATTAATTACAAATTTTCATGCTGTGCGCAGTTTTCAATGAACTTATATAAAATCATCCACAAGCACACCATGTTTAAAGTGGTGGGCCAGACAGGACTCGAACCTGTGACCCCCGCCTTATCAAGGCGGTGCTCTAACCAACTGAGCTACTAGCCCGTTGCATTTGATCTTACACGTGGAGGCATGGGGATTCGAACCCCAGACATTCAGCTTGCAAAGCTGACGCTCTACCAACTGAGCTATACCCCCTGCTCGTTATGCATCTCCTAATCACAAAAGCTATTTTGCACGCTGGAAGTCACTTTGCTTCTAACTTATACATTAACTCGACCTGCGCGCTGCACCCCTAAGGGCTGATCCACTAAAGGCTCCACATTGCGCTCTCCATAGAAAGGAGGTGATCCAGCCGCAGGTTCCCCTACGGCTACCTTGTTACGACTTCATCCCAGTTACCAGTCTTGCCTTAGAGCCTTGCTTCCTTGCGGTTGGCTATAGCGCTTCGGGCGAAACCAGCTTCCATGATGTGACGGGCGGTGTGTACAAGACCCGGGAACGTATTCACGGCACCGTAGCTGATGTGCCATTACTAGCGATTCCAACTTCATGCAGGCGAGTTGCAGCCTGCAATCTGAACTGAGCCCAGTTTTAAGAGATTTCCTCCACCTCGCGGTTTCGGTTCACATTGTGCTGGGCATTGTAGTACGTGTGCAGCCCTGGGCGTAAGGGCCATACTGACTTGACGTCATCCCCACCTTCCTCCCAGTTGATCTGGGCAGTCTGATTCGAGTGCTCGGATTGCTCCGGTGGCAACAAATCACAAGGGTTGCGCTCGTTGCGGGACTTAACCCAACATCTCACGACACGAGCTGACGACAGCCATGCAGCACCTGTGCAAAGCGTGTATTGCTACACTATACGGCTTTCACCGTAGACACAGAGCATGTCAAGCCCAGGTAAGGTTCTTCGCGTTGCATCGAATTAAGCCACATACTCCACCGCTTGTGCGGGTCCCCGTCAATTTCTTTGAGTTTTAATCTTGCGATCGTACTTCCCAGGCGGCACGTTTAACGCGTTAGCTCCGGCGCGGAAGGGGTCGAATCCCCCCACACCAAACGTGCACCGTTTACTGCCAGGACTACCGGGGTATCTAATCCCGTTCGCTCCCCTGGCCTTCGTGCATGAGCGTCAGATACTGTCCAGAGTCTCGCCTTCGCCACTAGTGTTCCTCTCGATATCTATGCATTTCACTGCTACACCGAGAATTCCAGACTCCCCTCCAGTTCTCTAGCATGGTAGTATCGGATGCAATTCGGAGGTTGAGCCCCCGGATTTCACATCTGACTTTCCACGCAGCCTGCGCACCCTTTACGCCCAGTAATTCCGAACAACGCTTGAGACCTCTGTATTACCGCGGCTGCTGGCACAGAGTTAGCCGTCTCTTCCTCTTGCGATACTATCAGGTTATACGGAGTTACCCGCCTAACTTTGCTCTCGCATGACAGGAGTTTACAATCCGAAGACCTTATCCTCCACGCGGCGTCGCACCATCAGGGTTTCCCCCATTGTGAATGATTCTCGACTGCTGCCACCCGTAGGTGTCTGGACCGTGTCTCAGTTCCAGTGTGGCTGGCCATCCTCTCAGACCAGCTACCCGTCGTAGCCTTGGTGAGCCTTTACCTCACCAACTAGCTGATAGGCCGCGGGCCAATCAGGAAGCGGCAGGTTACCCCGCCTTTAATCTTTCGATCACATTTGGTATTAATCCAAGTTTCCCTGGGCTATCCCATACTTCCCGGCATGTTACCCACGTGTTACGCACCCGTTCGCCACTAAATAACCTAATATTACTACCAGACTATTCCGTTCGACTTGCATGTCTTATCCACGCCGCCAGCGTTCGTTCTGAGCCAGAATCAAACTCTCCGAAAAAAGTTTGTTGGTGAAAACAACAAACGAAAACTGACATTCATCAACCGATTAACTCATCGGCCAATGTTGCGCCGTGACTCGCACAGCGCGCAAAATAGCTTTTAATGATTTTATCAAACTTCATAAGCGTTACCGCTCACTCAAATTCGATTGGATTCTGCATATTAAAGAACTTTCACCCCTCAATACAACGCTCTCTTCAGTTGAAGAACTCGCTGCACCTCGTGATGCCCTCGTTTTCGGTCGGGAGGAGATACTAACCTATTCCCCGTTCCGTGCAAGTCTTTTAGTCACCTTTTTTAAAAGTTTT
>NZ_VAUV01000036.1 GCF_005780165.1 Phragmitibacter flavus
ATAGGGGTAGGGACGGCGCATTGGTTTGCGCCGCCCCTCCCTCCGAACCGGACTGGCGGGTTTCCCGCATCCGGCTCTCCGATTGTTGAGTGCTGACAGTGGTTTCCCACTTGCGTCAGGTTTCAGGCTGTCAGGGTGCGTGACTTGTTGTAAGGATGCCAGCCCCCTCTCAGCGAAGTAGTGGTTTGGATAGCGGTTATGATCCCTGCCCCGCCCCCTGCCGTGTCGCTTGGCGCGGACTCGTAGGATGCTTCGCAGTCGCCCTCGTATCCACCCGTCTATCCGCGGGGATACAGTGCTCGCTCCGCCTTGAAAGTAATTACCCCAGCCTCTCACGACCTGGTTCACTCGCGTGATGATCGTTTTAAGGCTGTGGCCATTGTGGCGGCGTGTGCGTTCACGGATGCTCTCTTTGAGCTTCTTCTGGCTCTTTTCCCTCGGCCATTTATAGCCGCGTTCAAAGTGCCAGCCCAAAAACTCAAAGCCTCCGCGTTGTGTTGCGTCAACGATGCGGGTCTTTTCGGGATGCAGTGTTAGCCCGGCTTTGCTCATCCATGCTCGCACTTGCTCCAAGGCTTCTTCAGCCTCGGCTTGAGTTTTGCACAGGATCACATAGTCGTCTGCGTAGCGGATCATTTCCCTTCCCTGCTCAACCATCTGATGGTCGAGCGGGTCAAGATAGATGTTGGCCAGCAGTGGGCTTATGACCGCTCCTTGCGGTGTCCCCTGCTCCGTTGGTTTCCAGTCGTTCATGGTTTCCATGACGCCTTGTTTGAGCATCTTCTCCAATAACCCCAACACGCAGCTGTCACTGATCTTGTCTCGGACTCGATCCATGAGTTGTGCATGAGGGATGTTGTCAAAGTAGCTTTTGATGTCGGCGTCCACTACCCAGTGTCTTCCTTCGTTAAGAAGTTCTTCCACTCTTGCCACGGCCTGCCTGGCGCTGCGTTTGGGTCGGAACCCATAGCTGTGCTCGGCAAAACTGTGCTCGAATATCGGTTCGATCACGTCTCGTAGTGCGGTTTCCACTATGCGTCCTCGTATCGTGGGGATGCCAAGGGGTCGCTTGTCACGGCTTCCAAGCTTGGATATCCACACTCGCTTCACGGGCTGTGGTTCATATTTACCCTCGCGCAACAGCCGCTCTAATGTGGCGACCTCAGCCTCAGCTTCACGAACAACGCTTGCGGCGCTGCGTCCGTCGATGCCGGGGCTGGTTTTGCGTTGGGTGACCGTGCTCAACGCTGATCGGAGGTTTACAGGCGCGTAAACCTTATCAATGAGCGTGTGCCACTTTCTACCGTCGTTCCCCCTTGCGAGGGCCTGTAACATGCGTGGCGTCCAGATCATGCAGGAGCCGATGGTCATCCGCACGGTTGCCTCGGGCGGATGTGCCTTGTCCCCTGAAGGTGTAGCCTTTGCAGGCACTGCTTCAGGTGTTAGTGGCACGATTTGGACTGACGCATTCATCTTTCTACCCTCCTTCGCTCCACGGTCATTACCCGCTTCATCGCTACTATGAGGGTTCTGCTCGCTGCCAGCGCATCCTTTGCGCGGCAGGAGTCCATACTTAGCCCATGAAGCCTTCCGATCATCCCCACACCACACACCCTACATCCTCCGCAAGTCCGCTTTGTCGAATGCTTGCTGTAGCGGCTTGCGGCGAGGCTCATGCCTTGGACTTCGTCCGAGACCCACGCTCTCGCGCCGTTCTCTCCTCTCCGCCGACTCGTCAGTATGCCTGGCCGAAACGTGTTCAGGTCTTTCGACTTTTGGGGCTGATCTTTCGTCTCGTATTTCTCTCCACACGACTTCGCAGCCGTGCAGTTACACTCGACTACCATCAAGGAGCATCGACCTCGAAGACCTGGACTTTCACTGGTTGGTTTCATGTTTTCATATGCGAACGGA
>NZ_VAUV01000037.1 GCF_005780165.1 Phragmitibacter flavus
CCAGACTGTGTAAAAACTCCCGGCTTTGGGTTGACGTGGGCGGGTTTGTCGAGATTTAAACTCTCCATGAGTCATATCCAAGGTCATGACCGCGATGAAACCCTTTTGCTGCCGCCCCGCCTTGATGATTATGTCCACGCCGAGGCTCCGGTGCGCTTCATTGATGCTTATGTCGATGGCCTGGACTTCGTCGCGCTGGGCTTTACTCATGCCGAAACCAAGGCCACGGGTCGCGCGCCCTATCACCCGGCTGACTTGCTCAAACTCTACCTCTATGGCTACCTCAATCGCGTGCGCTCCAGCCGCCGTTTAGAGCTGGAATGTTCTCGCAATTTAGAACTCATCTGGCTGCTGCGTTCGCTCCGCCCGGACTTCAAAACCATCGCCAACTTCCGCAAAGACAACCGATCACTCTTCAAAAATGTCCTGCGCGAGTTCAATCTGCTGTGCCGTAAACTGGAGCTCTTCGGTGCCGAACTCGTCGCCATCGATGGCAGCAAGTTCAAGGCGCTCAACAGCAAACATCGTCACCACAGTGCGCGTGAGTTGAAGAAGATCATCGCGCGCATTGATGAACGCATTGAGGCTTATTTGAAGGAGCTGGACTGCGCGGATGGCGAGGCGCAGGGGCCGGTCTTCACCAACCCGGGTGACGACGCCCGGCGTGGTGGTGGTGATGGCGGTGGCGGCACTTTACGGGAGAAAATCGAGCAGTTGCGCACGAGTCGAGAGGAACAAAACCGGCGGCTCGAGCAGCTGCAGCGTAGCGGTCAAAATGAAGTATCGCTCACCGACGCCGATGCACGCAAGATGCGCCAGTCCACGCAGGGCGGGTATCTCATTGGCTACAACGTGCAGATCGCGGTGGATGGCAAACATCATCTTATTGCGGCGGAGGAAGTGGTGCAGAGTTCAAGCGACCGGGGGCAGCTTGGCGACATGGCGGTCGCTGCGAAAGAAGCCATGCAAGTGCCCACCTTGAGCGTGGTGGCGGATAAAGGCTATCACGCCGCCAACCAGCTGGAAGCCTGCGAGCAAGCGGCGGTTGAAACCTACGTGCCCGCCCAAGGCAACACCAGCGGGCGCAGTGGCAAGGACGGACGGCCCATCTACAGCAAAGAGCGCTTCAGATACGATGCGGTGAAGAACCTTTATCATTGCCCCGGTGGAGCAGAACTTAAGTGCTGCAAACGAAGCCTGAGTCGCGGTGGGCGGGAAGAAATCCACCACTACGCCAATCGCGAAGCCTGTGGGAACTGCGCGTTGCGAGGTGCCTGCACCAGTGGAAAGCATCGGGTGATCACGCGGCTGGCGAACGAAGCGGTGGTGGAGCGGGCCGCGCAACGATATGCCGCGAAGCCAGAGAACGGAGCGCAGCGCAAACAAATCGTAGAGCACGTCTTTGGAACGCTGAAAGGCTGGGGATACGGAGCCTTTTTGATGAAAGGGCTGGAGCAAGTGCGAGGAGAGATCGCGCTTGCCGCACTGGCCTACAACCTGAGGCGCGTGCTCAACGTGCTAAGCATGAGCGAACTGCTCAAGGCCGTAGGCAGACCGAGCGCAGCCGTCGCCTGAAAGGCTAGGGCGAGCCAGTAACTGAGGTTGATGGGGGGTCACAAAGTTAGAAGACAAGCGAGCAAGTCATCAAGAGAAGGTCACGCAGATCAAGGAAAGGCCTCCCTTGTTGGCCATTGCGCACCCATTGACGGGCCATCAACGGATGGAATGGGCTTTTTACACAGTCTGG
>NZ_VAUV01000038.1 GCF_005780165.1 Phragmitibacter flavus
GCCCTCGTTGTTACACACAACTTAAATAATTGGGCTGCCCGGGATTTTGCCGGTATAAGCTGGAGATGAGCGGAAGCGATGACATCGAGCCTTGGGCCAAACTTGAAATCGAACAGTCCAACTGTGGAGATGCACGGATCAATCGTCGCATGGGCAAGCTGCTCAGCGTCCTTGGACAGTCTCCCGGCGCGAGCATTCCACAGGCTTGCAATGGCCAGCACGGCGACATTGCCGCTGCTTACCGCTTCTTCGACAACCCGGCGGCGAGCCCTGAAAATATCCTCACGGCCCATACCTTGCAGTCACTGGCGCGCATGGGCGAAGAGTCCACCGTGCTGTTGGTGCAGGACACCACCGAGATCGACCTGAGTCAGCCTCAGCGTCGCATTCAGGGAGCGGGGCCTCTGGACGCCTCTGCACGACAGGGGGCATTGCTCCACCTCATGCACGCCTTTAGTCCAGATGGCACCCCGCTCGGCAGTGTGTGGCACAAGCTCATCATACGTCCTGAGCGTCTCTTGCCTGGCGAAAAAGGTGTGCGCACAGAACGCCAAACCCGTGCACAACGCCAGAACACGCCACTGGAACAGAAGGAAAGCATCCGTTGGATCGAAGGCTTGGCCAAAGCCCAGGCCCTGGCGCTGGCCCAGCCGCAGGTGCGCATGATTTGCATCGCTGACAGTGAAGCCGACATCTATGAGTATCTAGCTCATCAATCCCAACACGACTCACCCGTGCAGGCGCATTGGATCGTGCGCGCCTGTCAGCCCCGGGTATTGCTTGATGCAGAAGATCAGAACGCTGGCACCGTGCTGGAGGCGTGTGCCCAGGGACCTGTGCTTTGGAACAAGACCGTGCATGTGCGTGGAAGGCAACCCAAACTGGCCTGCGACAAGCGCAAACGCCGCCAACCGCGCGAAGATCGCGACATTCTTGTGGAAGCGCGTGCTGCCAGCGGGTTACGCTTGCGTTCCCCCTATCGAAGAGGCCAACGCCTTGAAGAGGTGCGGCTCAATGCGGTGTTGGTAAGTGAGGTCTGCCCGCCGGAGTCGGACGTGCCGGTAGAATGGCTGCTGTTGACCTCATTGCCAGTGGACACAGCCCAGCAAGTGCAGCAGGTGGTGGAGGCCTACACCCAGCGCTTCATGATTGAAGTGTTGTTCCGAGTGCTCAAGAGTGGGTGTCGCATTGAGGAGCGCCGGTTTGAGAAGGTGGAGCGCCATTTAAGTCATCTGGCGCTGGCGCTCATCATCGCCTGGCGAGTGCTTCGGCTCAGTCAGATGGGGCAGCATCAAGCACAAAAGAGTGCGCAGGAAGTCTTTACCACGGCGGAGTGGCAGGCTGGCTGGAGCCGGATCAACCGCGGCAAACCGCTACCTGCCCAAGCCCCGAGCGTGGGTGAAATGGTTCACATCGTTGGCAAGCTCGGCGGCTGGATACAACGCGGCGGCAAGTCCGCGAGCCCACCCGGCGTGCAAACCCTCTGGCAAGGCCTCCAGCGCCTCCACGATCTCGCCACCATGTGGAACATCTGCCACTCTTGACTTGTGTGTAACAACGAGGGC
>NZ_VAUV01000039.1 GCF_005780165.1 Phragmitibacter flavus
TAGTCGGTGGTCGGTTGTTTTTGCTTTAAGGGTGATCGTTGGGTTTGTCCAGCAGCATGCGCAGCGGAGGGCTGGAGCGTAGCGAAAGCCCGTAGCGAAGCTTGCTGCTGGTGGCGCGCCGGGGGCACATAGTTCAAAGATCCATGGGGTCGACGATGATTGTAAAAGTCGCGCCAGTCTTCCGCCATCGCCTGAACCTCTCGCATGTCGAAGAACAGCTCGCGATCCAACAACTCGCTGCGCAGACTCGCGTGAAAACTCTCCACATATCCGTTCTCCCACGGTGCTCCTGGCTCAATGTAGGCACTCTGAACGCCTGCTTGTTGCAGCCACTCTTTCACCGCTTTGGAGATGAACTCGGGTCCATTGTCGCTGCGTAGATACTGGGGACATCGCCCGGTGGTCATCAGCACCTTTTCCAGCGCATCTATGACCCGCTGGGCTGGAAAGCTCCGGGATGCCTCCAACAGCAGGCACTCACGACTGCACTCGTCCACGATGGACAACACGCGCACACCGCGCCCATCGGCCGTCGCATCATGGATGAAGTCATAACTCCACACCTCGTCACGCTCTTCGGCCACCTGCCGCTTGCTCACGCCCCTCTCCAGCCGTCCTCGCTTGCGGCCTCGCCGTGATGCATGCAGCCCATGCACCCTTCTCAAACGCGCTGCTCGCTTGTGGTTGACCACTTCTCCGTGTTCAAGCTCCACCATCGCAGCCACCTTGCGTGCCCCCAACGTGGGATGCTGCCGACTCAGGCACACCAACAGCGCCTCGCTGTGTGCCCGCTGAGGCGACACCTGCACTTCACGATAACACGTCGAACGTGCCACTCCAAGCGCACGGCTCGCACGCCTCACCCCACACATACCCAGACTCACCACATGAGCCACGGCCAGTTTGCGTTGCATGGGACTCACCACTTTTTTGAGTTCACCTCCTTAAGGATTTGGATGTCCAGCGCCTGGTCAGCCACCAACCTTTTGAGTCGACTATTTTCCTCCTCAAGGTCTTTGAGCCTTCTCGCCTCGCTCTGATCCATTCCGCCGTATTTGCGCTTCCAACGATAGAAGGTCTGCTCGCTGATGTTCAGTTCCCGGCAGATGTCCGGCAACCGGGCACCGCCCTCCACCTGTTTCAATGTCTTGATGATCTGTTCTACACTGTGTCTCTTTCTCATGGTCGTCTTGTGGTTAATTTAACCACTCGACTAGCACTTCACCATGTCCGATTTTCGGGGGGCTGATCAA
>NZ_VAUV01000040.1 GCF_005780165.1 Phragmitibacter flavus
AGATTCCACTGCCGGAGTTCTTCGCAAGGGGTAGCCCCAAGGGGAAAAATATCGTGCTTCGCACATCATTCGCTCAATGAGTAATGCCACCAAGATTTTGCCCTGCATCCACGCTCGGCTGGAGGCTTCCTTGTGCTTGGGCAACTGCCCCATTTGCAGCAGGCTTTTGAGCCGCTTAAACGCCAGTTCCACCTGCCATCGTGCTCGGTAAAATTCAAGAACTGCGGTGCAATCAAGCGTTTGAGCCGATAACGTGGTGATCACCACCACGTAATGTGCCAGTTCCAGTGTGGCGGGTCGGATGCTCTTTTGGCAGCGGGCTTTGTAGCGGGCTTTGCGCTCAGCTTTAGCGGCAGCTTCAGGGGTTTTGCGCAGGGCGCAGAGCCGCGCGGGGATCACTTGTCCGGGTTCTTTGCCGACGCGCAACCATACGGGACACTCGATCATTTGACCCACAACCAACGAACGCAGCACGGGCAAAGGCTCCCAAGGTTTTTCATCCTTGTCCTCCAGCGGCAGCGCACCGCTGTTGTAGCGCACGATGACATCGGCTCCAGCGGCCTTGATGGAGGCGATGGCCTTGCGGTCATTATAGGCCCGGTCCGCCAGCACAAGATCGCCTTGTTGCACCGGAAGCCTGCGCAGACTTTCGCCCCCGTGTTTACTGGTGATCTCAAAAAAGTCGCAGCACAGTTGCGGCAACCGCAGGGAGTAGTGCAGTCGCCAGTCAGTGCCGGTGGCACCAGGCTCCTGAATATCGCTGGCGTCCAGCACGCGCAACTGCCGTCCTGGCAGCCAGAAGTCGGGGCCTTCACCGAGTCGAGATCGGATCTCTCCTAATACGTGAATGCAAAGCGCCTCCAGCCAGGGGCGCGAGGTGCAAAGTCGTTTATGTAGAGCCATGGCATTGAGGTCGGCCAAGCCTCGGGCGCGGGCACGCGCTGAAGTTTGCTCAAGGGACAAGCCTCCACC
>NZ_VAUV01000041.1 GCF_005780165.1 Phragmitibacter flavus
ACTACCACGCCGCCACTCCCACCCCTTCGCAGTGTTCCGACCAGCGTATCGGCGATCAAATCGAACGCATTTTCAAACACCACCGCCGCCGTTACGGACACCGTCGCATCTGGCACGAACTGGCCGGGCGAGGTATCACCTGTGCCCCTGCTCGAGTCCGTAGGCTCATGGCTCGACGAGGCCTAAAAGCCCTTCAACCCAAAACCTACGTGCCCAAAACCAGCGACGGGCGGGCCGACAAACCCTCTCCCAATCTGCTGCTGGGGAACGCTCTTCCCACGCAACCCGACCGCGTCTGGGCTGGGGATATCACCTTCATCCCCACCACCAACGGATGGCTCTATCTGGCCATTGTCCTGGATCTGTGCACCCGGCGCGTGGTTGGCTGGTCACTGGCGCAACACATGCGCAGTGGACTCGTTGCTGATGCCCTTGACCAAGCCTTGCAATCACGCCGACCTGCACCTGGACTCATCTTTCACAGCGACCGTGGCAGTCAATATGGCAGCGGCCAATACCGGGCCAAGATCAACAGTGCTGGCATCCAGCAGAGCATGTCAGCCCGAGCCAACCCCTACCACAATGCATGGAGCGAATCATTCATGGGCACCCTCAAAACCGAGATGCTACAAGACGGATGCTTCATCAACGAGCATGACGCCCGCACCGAGCTGTTCGCTTTTATTGAGGGTTACTACAACACTCAACGCAAACACTCCTCCCTCGGCTATCAAACGCCAACCCAGTTCGAAGCCAATTTAATCACCCTAAACTTGATCAGCCCCCAGAGGTCGGACCTGCTTGATTGTTAGTCGGTGGTCGGTTGTTTTTGCTTTAAGGGTGATCGTTGGGTTTGTCCAGCAGCATGCGCAGCGGAGGGCTGGAGCGTAGCGAAAGCCCGTAGCGAAGCTTGCTGCTGGTGGCGCGCCGGGGGCA
>NZ_VAUV01000042.1 GCF_005780165.1 Phragmitibacter flavus
GCAGTTTGGTTACAGTCGCAAACACGCCATCAAACTGCTGGGAGCCAAGGCGGGCTGGGGCGGCGATCCCGCCAAGGCCAAAGGACGGCCAGCGCATTACACGACGGAGGTGGTCGAGGTGCTTTGGTCGATCTGGAAGTGCGCGGAACAGCCGTGCGGCAAGCGCCTGGTGAAACTGCTTTCGCTATGGCTGCCACATTACGAGGCTGAAGCAGGAAAGCTTAAAGCCGCCGTTCGTCAGCAGGTGCTGTGCATCAGTGCCGCACAGGCAGATCGGCTGCTGGCCCCGCGCAAAGCCAAAATCAAGCATCGGGGCCGCAGCGGCACCAAACCCGGCAGCCTTCTCAAACACCACATCCCGATCCGCACCGACAACTGGGACATCACCCAGCCCGGATGGCTTGAGGCTGACACCGTCGCTCACTGCGGCACCTCTCTGGAGGGAGACTTTATCTGGAGCGTGACCTACACCGACATCTACAGCGGCTGGACCAGCCTGCGAGCGGTGTGGAACAAAGGCGCCCATGGCATCGTCGAAGCCACGCGCGAAGTGGAAGCGGCGTTGCCCTTCGCCATTGAGGGCTTCGACTGCGACAACGGCAGTGAGTTCCTCAACTGGCATTTGGTGCGCTATTTTCAACAACGCCCCAAAGCCGTGGGTTTTACGCGCAGCCGGCCCTATCACA
>NZ_VAUV01000043.1 GCF_005780165.1 Phragmitibacter flavus
GCGTTGCCCTTCGCCATTGAGGGCTTCGACTGCGACAACGGCAGTGAGTTCCTCAACTGGCATTTGGTGCGCTATTTTCAACAACGCCCCAAAGCCGTGGGTTTTACGCGCAGCCGGCCCTATCACAAGAACGACAACGGGCATGTGGAGCAGAAGAACTGGACCCATGTGAGGCAACTGCTCGGCTACGACCGGCTGGACGACATGGAGATGCTTGAAGCCATCAACCGGCTCTACCGTGAGCTGTGGGAGCCATTGCACAACTACTTCCTGCCCTCGGCGAAGCTGGTGAGCAAAGACCGGCACGGAGCGAAAGTGAAACGGCGACATGACAAGCCACAAACGCCCTGTGAGCGTCTACTGGGCAGCAAAGCGATCCCCGTGAAAATGAAGAGGCAACTGCGGGCCCAACGAGCCGCGCTCAATCCCTTTGAATTGCACCGCCAACTGGAAGAGGCCCTGCGCCCATTGCTTCTGCGGGCCCTCCATTCCAGTCGCCCTACGGGCTCCTTGCATTCCGAGCCCGCCGAAGCAATGATGACCCCCTAACCACGGTGTCACACCTAATGAGTCAACGACACCCTCTTTCCTACACCTCCCCGGTGTCATTTACTTTTGAGGCAACAAG
>NZ_VAUV01000044.1 GCF_005780165.1 Phragmitibacter flavus
CCGGCCAGTTCGTGCCAGATGCGACGGTGTCCGTAACGGCGGCGGTGGTGTTTGAAAATGCGTTCGATTTGATCGCCGATACGCTGGTCGGAACACTGCGAAGGGGTGGGAGTGGCGGCGTGGTAGTAACTGCTGCGAGGCACGCCGAGGGCGGAGCAGATCGAACGGATACCATGACCGGTGGTGCGGTGAATGTCATCGATCATGGTGCGGAGTTGGGCTGGGGTTTGGTGCCGAGGATGATCGCGGCCTTTTTTAAAATGTCATTTTCCACACGCAGGCGTGCCAGTTCCCGGCGGAGCGTCCGCAGCTCGTCCGCTGCGTCGCCCTCGCCTACGGCTCGAGCTCCTTCGCTAGCGAGCTGCGGGAGTGCTGCGGCTTGCTTCCACGAGTAGAGCAGATGGGTGCTGACGCAGAGTTCCTCTGCGATTTGGGAGACTGGCCTGCCGGTGTTGATGAGTTCAACGGCCTGTGCTTTAAATTCGGCGGTGTATCGTTTGCGTGGCTTCGATGTCATTTGGATGGTATTCTGGAGTGGATGGTCCAGAAATCTAGCTCACCTCA